>CALFHG010000033.1 GCA_937875805.1 uncultured Nitrosopumilaceae archaeon | reverse complement strand
TCTTTGGAGCTGCTCTTCTTTTTGGAGCTGCTGCTGTTTTACTAGCTGCTTTTCTCTTTGGAGCGGCTTTGCGTTTTGCTGCTGCCTTTCTCTTTGGAGCTGCTCTTCTTTTTGGAGCTGCTGCTGTTTTACTAGCTGCTTTTCTTTTAGCTGCTTTTCTTTTTGGAGCTGCTGCAGATTTTGTTGCTGATCTACGTTTAGTTGCAGCTTTTCTTTTTATAGCCATACAGAATTCCGTAATTTCATTGTTTTTCAGTGGTTAAACTAAAGAAATTTACACAATTTGATTACAATTTATGAAGTAATTTTATTTATTTTTTTTTATTTTGATCGTAAAATTTCTAATTTTCTCTTTTTGAAATTATTTTTCAGTCTCAAGATCTATTATTTTTCTATAAATTTCTCATTTCTAGGTTATTTACGTGTGATAGTGATATTTTTTTAAAATTATTTTTTTATGTTTTGTTTTAATTTTTTTTAACAAGAATTTCTATTGGAAATTATTCAGATCTATTTTTTTGGTTACACTCCTCGTCTTTTGATAATTGTTAATACATCTTCATCTTGTAAAATGTGACTCAAACCTACTCTTTGTCCACCAAATTTTACACTTTTACCCCAAACCAATGCATATCTGAATTCTTTTTTTAATCTACGATGAAGTTTGTTACAAATATCTTCAACTGTGTCCCCCTCTCTTGCAATAAATGGTTCTTTGAAATCCGTTTCCCCTCCTTTTGGACGCATGTAAATTCTAATGAATTTTAGTTTTTCATAAATTTTTTCTTTTAGTCCTTCAATATTGATATCTGAGTTTGCAGATACTTCAATAACATCTGATTTTATTTTTGTCTTTAAATCTTTTAAAAATTCTTCATCTACCAAATCAATTTTATTTAAAACTGTTAACGCTTTTGAATAACTAATGTTTCCTGCAATGTGGTCTGCTAATTGCTCTGATGTTACATCTTCTCTTACCACAACACGTGCACTAACAATTCCATAAAGGTGCAAAATAGCTTTGAGATGATCTACTGAAATTTTTGTAAGCTTTACTTGTTGAGCAACTGCAATTCCGCCCATTGATGCTTTTTCAATTGTAATGTTTGGAGGTAGTTGATTTAGTCTAATTCCTATATTTCCTAATTCGTTAACTAACACATCTTCGTGAAATGGTTGAAAAACATCTAACATCAATAACACTAGATCTGCAGTTCTTGCAACTGAAAGAATTCTTTTTCCTAATCCTTTACCTGAAGATGCTCCTTTGATGATTCCTGGAAGATCTAATACCTGGATGTTGGCACCCCTATAATCCATCATTCCTGGAACCACAGTAAGTGTTGTAAATTGAAATGCCCCTATGGTTGAATTTGCACTAGTCATTTTGTTTAACAGGGTTGATTTCCCAACACTTGGCAATCCGATAAAAACAACAGTTGCATCCCCACTTCGCCTTACATCAAATCCATCTTCTTTCTTTCCCGATTTTTTGACAACCTCCTCTTCTTGCTCTCTTTTGAGTTTTGCAATTTTTGCTTTGAGTAAACCTACATGTTTCTCAGTAGCCTTGTTAATCTGAGTTTTTGCCATTTCATCTTGAATGGCTTTAATTTTTTCAGGAATTCCCAATATCGTTCACTCCTTTCCATATCTTTTCAAATAAAACCGTATAACTTCTGTTTAGTAGCAAATATTATTCGGTTCAAAAAATCAATATTGTGAAAAAGAGAACATTTGCAGTAGATATTGATGGTACTATTACTGAAAATGGTGGAGGTAGAATTCATTTGGATGCTCTTGAATCATTACGTCGTTTAACTAACATGGGACATGATGTAATTTTTGTAACTGGAAGGTCTTCAGTTGAGGGTTTTTTGCTATCTGTTTTTGGTGGAACTACGAAAATTGCTGTGGGTGAGAATGGTGGTTGTATTACTATGGATTCTGATGATCATATTTTGTTGGGAAATCTTGAAGAATGTAAAAATGCGTTTGAAATAATTAAAGATAATATTGATAATGTTAAAGAAAAACATGTTTTTCCAAGAATGACTGAGGTTGTTTTAGAGAGAACATTTGATTTGGATCTTGCAAGAAAATTACTTGCTGAAAAAAATATACACGTTGAATTATCTGACAGCCAATATGCATATCATATCAATTCTTCAGGAATTAACAAAGGAACTGGATTTACACAAATCATGAATAAATTATCTATTTCACGTGATGACGTCATTGCGATTGGAGATAGTGCGACAGATATTCCCTTATTCAAAGTAGCAAAAACAAGCATTGCATTGGGTAATGCATCTGACCTTGTAAAATCTGAGGCAACCATGGTAGTTTCATCACATGCTGGAGATGGGGTTCTTGAGGCATTAGATAAATTAGCACCTATTTTATCTGAGATATAGGATGACATTCAAATCAATTATTGATGAAATTGAAAATAATCTAAACAAGATATTATCTGATCTATCTATCTCTAGTATAGAATTTTCTGTTGAACCTGCAAAACCTGGTTTTGGTGATGTAAGTTCAAACATTTCTTATTTGCTTGCAAAACAACTACAAAAAAGCCCTAAAGAAATTGCTGAAATACTTTCTGAAAAATATTCTAAATGTACCAACACACTAGTTTTAAAATCTGAAGCACATCCTTCAGGATATCTTAATTTCTTTGCAAACTGGGAAAAATTATCTCAATTAATTCTCTCTGAATCCTACCTTGATACATGCGGTGATGTTGATATTGGTAATGGCTCTACGATTGTAGTTGAGCATACTAGTGTAAATCCAAACAAGGCACTTCACATTGGTCATATTCGAAATATTATCATCGGAGACACTGTATCTAGAATTTTAGAAAAAGCAAACTACACAGTAAATGTACTAAATTACATCGATGATTCTGGACTTCAAGTTGCTGATATTATAGTTGGATTCAAACACTTTGGGTATGCAGAAGAACCTCCAAACGGAAAGAAATTTGATCATTATTGTGGTGATGATGTTTATGTCAAAACAACTGAGAAATATGATACTGATCCTAGTCTCGAGGAGATTAGAAAAAACATTCTCAAAGAACTAGAAGATGGCGATTCTGAAATTGCAAAGTTTGCAGATAAAATTACTAGAAAGGTCTTAGCAGGACAACTTGAAACTTGTTGGAATCTTGGTGTCACTTATGATTGTCTGAATTTTGAATCTCAGATTATTCGTTCTGGTCTTTGGAGTGAAATCTTTGAAAAACTTAAAGAGATGAAATTAGTTGAATTTGAAAATGAAGGTAAGAATGGAGGTTGCTGGGTAATTCGTGGCGAAGGTAAAGAAGAAGATAAGGTGATTGTTCGCAGTAATGGAACTGCAACGTATATTGCTAAAGATATTCCATATGCTGCTTGGAAATTGGGCTTGCTTGAAGATCCATTTAACTATGAAAAATACGAAAAAGAGCAACCTCATTCTAGAGTTCTATGGCAAACTACTTTGAAAGAATCTGATAAAATTTCTAAAAATTTTACCGGTGAAAAAGTTGTCACTGTAATTGATTCAAGACAAGCAAGATTACAAAAAATTATCACTTCGTTAATGGGGAAATTCAAATCGGTTCCTAATGCGTATAATCACCTTGGATACGAGTCTGTTACATTAAGTTCAGAAACTGCAAAAACACTTGGATTAGACACTGATGGTAAACAAGCACAAATGTCTGGCAGAAAAGGTCTGTATGTTTCTGCTGATTCTGTATATGAAATTTTAAAAGAAAAAACAAGTGAAGAAACTAAGAATAGACATCCTGAAATGGATGATTCTGAAATTGAGACCATCGCACATTTAGTTTCAGTTGGTACTTTACGTTATGAAATGATAAAACAAGATTTAGACAAAATCATCACTTTTGATTTGACAAAATCCCTTAGTTTAGAGGGTGACACTTCCCCCTACATTCAATATACTCATGCAAGAGCATCTAGAATATTAGAAAAATCTGACCGTACTCCTACAATCGATGTTGATTTTTCTTTGCTGAAAGACAAATCAGAATTAGATCTGATTAGAAATATTGGTCTCTTTAATTTACAAGTCCGAGATGCTGCAAGTAATTTATCTCCCAAAGTGATTGCAAGATATTGCTATGATTTGGCAGTGGCCTTTAATTCATTTTATGAAAAATCAAAGGTTTTGGGTTTGGGGGATGTTGAACTTGAAAATTCACGTCTTTGTTTAGTAAATTCCTTCAAAATTGTTTTAGAAAAATCACTAGACCTTCTTGGAATCAAAGCTCCTGATAGAATGTAATGTCCTAGGAAGACAACCATGTTCTCCTCCTAGGGATACTCTACTAAGTCGAAACTCAATAGAATACCTTGGCGTGCAAACCAATTACTGTTTTGCGAGCTAGTGGCCATAAAGAGTTTATGCCAATAAATCCAAAAATTAAATCTGGTTAAGATTTTTTTTAAAGATAATTGACTGTGTTCAATATTCTCGATTGGATATAGGAAAGTTTAACCATCCGTTATATTTCAATTATAATATATGGCTGATCTTGATACATATGCAAAAATAAATGAAGAAATTAAATTCACAGAAGAAGAAACTGTAGAACTTTTAAAATTGAGTGAAAAGGAAATCCTTGTTCTGATTCTTTCTGAATTAAAAAAGGTAACCGAAAATATCCAAAAATCTAATTAATTTTAGATATATTTTAGACGTCACTAATACTCCTTAAACGGATATTGTGTTGTAACTCCCACAAATGGTTCATGTCTCTGTGGGGTGAATTCTTGATATGTTGATAACTTCTAAATTATCTGATTGACTATTCTGGAAAATCATATTCTTCAAGTTCCTAACATTGAAAGAATTTTGAGCACTATCTTATCATGATTTGATGAGTTTTCTGTAGATATTAGTATGAGATCTCTCTCAAAATTAACTGTAATCCATTTTACATTGTCTCTTGATTCTATAGACCAATTTGTTTTACCAAGTTTTTTATCAAAAATATGATTCATTTTGGATTTTAACAGTGCTTCACGATGTAGTAGTTTGGTTTCTGACACACTTAGTTGTGGAATCATTCCATTTTTTCTATCATATGCCTTTAGTCTTCCACATTTACATAATATGCCTACAAATCGTATTGACGAATTTATATTCAAAATTTTACCACAAAGGATATTTTCAGGTCTGGAATTTTCTAATTCTTGCACTAATTGTATTGATTTTTAAAAAAATAGATGGCAGAAAAAAATTTTGTTGACAAAATAGTAAAGGTTAGATCCACTTGTGAATACAAAATGTTGAGTTTGATTAATTATTTTCTTGGTCTTCTTCGTGGATTTTTTTCATAAAATCTCTCGACATTCTCATTCCATTCTTTAGTTTCTGCTAGACGAGAGCGTGCATGTGGTCTCTTTCCGTGGTTTGATAATATGGTGCTGTTGTTTTCATAGAATTTATCCGTCTCATTAATCAGGACGTCTAGAAACTCTGAGGCTCCTTTTGCTTCTTCATTTTTTGGTTCTCTATGAGATAAAATGGACTTTGCAAGTGTCTCAATCTTTGCTATTTTTATTCTGTATTCGCTTAGAATTCTGTGATCAAAGGAAATCATTTCATTTTTTCTCCATTTTACTAGTGTATGTTCATTTCGGTTTTCTGTTTAACCATACATTGACTTGTCGATTGTTACATCTGTGGTATTATTTTGTGCTGAAAATCCACTGAAATTAGATCTAAGAATTTTTTGAACATGCCCTGACACTCTTGCAACCTTATCCCATGTATTATGAAATGAGACTCTATCTAGAATTTGTTCATCTACATGTGAGAATATTGCCAAACCTGCAATATCTTCTCCATTTTTTATCCATTGGTGACCGACATTACAGGTTGTACAAATCTCACTGATCTCCATTATTGCTTTAGAAAATGATTGATTTTTCATTACTAATAATTTTGTATCTTGAGCTGGGAATCTCATATTTACATTTACATGAATTCTGTCTGACCTATTTGCATTTTTACTAATTATGACATTTGTTCCTACATGAAACTGCCAATCTATAATCTCACTTTTCTCTTTAATTTTTTCAGTTTGATCTTCATAATTGATATTTGTAACTTTGATGAATTCTTCAACTAGCTCTTTCATTTCTTGAGATGTTTTTGTCATAAGTCTAATTGTTTCCTGTCCGTATATTCATGTTATAGAAAAAAAGAATTAATGGCTGTGTCCACAACCACAGGAATCGTGACCTTCTTGTCCTTGTGATTCACTTCCTGCACATTTGGAACATTTCTCTGCCCCTGTTGGAGAAAAGAAACCAATTCCACATGATACGCATTTTTGATTTGACATAATATTTGTAAAAAATTGCTGTATTTAATGAATACGCATTATTTAGGCTGATGAAAATAATAAAGTTAGAATCATTTAGATGACTATTACTAGTCTTTTTTCTGAAATACTCTATATTCTCCGATAATTGAGTTACACTTGTGACAAGTGTATTGACCTCTTTCTATCAAAGTTAATCCATCTGCAACTACCTCGTTTGGTTGCTCCTCAATCTGTATCTGAGTTGCACCATCAAATTCTGAATTGCATTGTTTGCAAAAGTGTTTCAGCATTTTTGCTGTATCTAATTTTTCAAGTGATGATAAAAAATGCTTATCCATATTTGGAACAAGTTTTGATTTACTTACTTGCTCGTCAGTTAGTTCTGCATTTACCCATCCGCCTGATCCGGCTAATTGAATTTCTGTCAATTTAATATGCTGTCTGGTTTGCTATTAAAATACTATTTGAACTAGTTGAGAATACATTTTGTTTATTTCCACTGCGGAAAAAAAGTCAGTCTCCTTCACTATGGAGACTCATAAAATGCATTAACTAGTTTATGTGAGCAATGGGCTCTTCCAGCTAACGCCGTGAGATGTCTCTGACTCATTGAAATCAATACGTCTGGGTTTTTGTTAAAAAACCAGAATTAAAAATAATTACTTTTAGGTTAAATTTCTAAACGTTCGATCAAATAGAATTATTCCTGTTGGTTTGTGCTTATTTTTCTTTTCAAATCTTATTCATACATGAACAAGAAACAGCTTCATAATTCGGCAATATTCATCAATTTTGAGGAAATCAGAGAGAACCCTTTGATATAATCATCAGCACAATACCTGCATTTTTCAAAGTAATTAACGCTTTGAATTTATTATTGAATCTGATGATTGTTTTTAGATGTAATTTAAAATTTAGAACCTAGTCTTCCTTAATTTTTTCATTTGCACGGTCATATAGTATCCTTGCTTCTTGCCATGAATACCATACCAAGCTCCATGTCAAATCATCTATTTCTTGACGTTGTTTTTCTGTAATTTGATTATTTTTTAGATTGTAAATTAT
>CALFHG010000032.1 GCA_937875805.1 uncultured Nitrosopumilaceae archaeon | reverse complement strand
TGAATTTGAATCAAAAAGATTTGTAGGTCATTCAAAATGGAATGAAAATTTCTATTCTTGTCAAATTAAAATAGAATAGAAAGTTGGTTGGTACATTTATCGAATGAACCATTTCTATTATATTCAAAATTCTGTTTTATTTTATCATATGGCACAAAATCTAAAGTTGCTTGTAGTGTTTACTTTTATGGTAATTCTAGTATCTTCCATTTCTATACAATCTGTATATGCTGAATCTGGTTTTTCAAATGTTAAAAAAACCTCTGGAATAATTATGAAATTTTGTGCTAATGAAGTTTTTACCTTACAAGAATGTAATGAGCGATACGAAGGAATTGGTTGGACTGATAGAATTAATGTTATAATTTATGCTCCTGGATGGAACGAAGATGAATATAAAATTGAACAAATTGGTGGTTCATCAAATCCTCTTAATGTTTACACTGATGCTGCTCGTGTAGATAATGTTGAATTTTCAGAAACTGGCCCAGACACAGGAATTTTCATGGGTGTTGTCAAGTTAACTGGTAAAATGGGATATACTGTTCATGACACTTATCTTACAACGGTAAAAACACCTGGAATGACTATGGATATGGATAACCCCATGATGGGAGGTCCTATATCTTCACATGATCGTGCAGTAATGATTGCAACTAGTCCTCAAGATGGTCGTGTAACTGTTGCTTGGGAATTTAATGATGATGAAATAGTAATGAAATCTGCATATTATGGATGGCAAATTGGTCAAGCAGAATTTAACAAAGATGTCTATGATATTAATGAAAAAGTATCATTTTTCATAAGAGATACTGATCTATGGAAACATCACAGAGAATTTTTTACAAATTATGTTAGAGTATATTCTGAAACAGATATGAGTGGAATCAATGTTGGAGTTCAATTCGTAAAAGATATGGAACATGCAACAGTTGAAAATGGATTTAATGATATTCACTTGACTGAACCTGCAGCAAGCTCATTAACTAAATACACTCCTAATGGTGAATGGAAGACATACTTTTGGACAGAACCAGGTGGCGTGATTGGTATTGATCAAGATTATGATTTCAACTTGATGGTACATGATGGTTTAACTGATATCCATGAAATGGGGTTATCCTATGATATGGATATCTATCTTAATGGAGAATTAGTAGAGTCTAGAAACAATAGATATTCAGTTGATGGACAAGGTGTGGAACCAATTAGATTTGATGAACGTGGTTCAGCAAAAATTGTGATTTCTAACATTTTTGATCAAAGTGATCAACAAGTCAATTTTTCATTCCAAGTTGCACCTGAAGCAATTTTAAAAGAAGTTGTGCCTAGACATCACTCTTTTGAAGAGGGAAATACGCCGATTGAATTTGTAGGATATGAGCATCCTCACTATATCAATTATCTTCCGGGAGAATTCTATTTAACTACTGATGATTCTTCTCAAGAACAAAATCAATTAAGAGTTTCAGATGGTGATACAATTTACATAGAATATGAAGACATTACATTACCAAGACCATACACAACATCTGATACATTAAAAATAGTTGGAAAAACACTAATTTTAGATACTGGAGTTACTATTCCTACTGATTCCGAGATCTTTGTAGAAAAATCAATAGTATCAATAACTCCTGTTTCTGCAGACATTGATATTCCTAGTTGGGTAAAGAAAAATGCTGCATGGTGGTCTGATGGACAAATAAATGATCCTGATTTTGCTAAAGGAATTAAATATCTAGTTCAAGAAAATATAATCAATGTCCCAACAAAAGATGAGAATATTGATGAGAGTGAAGTGAATATAACGTCCATTCCAATGTGGGTGAGAAATAATGCCGCATGGTGGTCTGAAGGTAATTTGACAGATGTTGAATTTGCAAATGGAATTAAATTCTTACTTTCTTCTGGATTAATCAAAGTATAGGAATTTTTGTTACCTTAAAATAATTTAATTCTAAATGATTTACATGAATCTAAAGTTTTTAATTGCAATTTTTTCTTTAATTGTTGTTTTTAGTTCAATTCAATCTGTATATGCCGGAGGCTCAGGTAGTGAAGAAAGTGATGTTCTTTTCATTAATGAAAATTATTTCAAAGTCAAACTTGAAACAAATCCTTCTATTTTAGAAGGCAATGAAAATCAAATTAATTTTGATATAACTACTATCAATGATGATACTCAAAAAATAGTTTCAAAAGTAGAGTACAAAATTGAAATTTTTGATGGCCAAGGAAACTTAATTTTAGTTTTTGATGCTTTTTCTCCTGATGAAAAACTAGAGATAATAATTATGCCTAACCAAAATCTGAATTTTTCAGGCAAAACAATAGAAAATGGCTCTTGGTTAGGTTCAAATCAGTCACCTCTAACCATTGAGGCTCCTCTATTTTTGCAAGGAGGATTAGTTGATGTGAATATTACTATTTTATCAATTGATTCAGTATCTGTTTCAGGAAATGAGACAACTTTTCAAATTCTATTTACTATGGGGGAATTTATTCCATTTTCGGCAGAAATTGATGATACAACACATAATCTAATCTTTGCTACATATTTTGATAAAATTGAAGAATTCAATTATGATAGTAAAAACAAAAAGATTACTGCACAAATGCCATTTAATTGGAACAAAGAGTTTATTGGGTTAATCCCATTTGTTCATGCTGAATATTATATTCCAAAAACTGTAGATATTTTCAATAATCATGAAATACTGTTGACTGTAAATAATATTTCATATTTTGGAACAATAGATCGTTCAGGTGATGAAGAAATTGTAGTTCACTTTTTACTTTCATCAAAAAAATTATTAAATCTATTTGATGAAATTCCATCTGAACAAGCTGATAAAATAATTTTTGGAATTGAATCCGGAAAAATAAGAGATGTTCAAAAGAAAAATGCTTCACTAGAAGATGGCGACAAAGTAATTCAGTTATCTTCTGAAGAAGACTGGAAATTTCATTTATCATTAACACCAAAGGGACAAATTAATCCTGATAATGATATTACATTACACATAGAATTTCATGATCCAATTACCAATACTATAATTACTCAAAATGTTTATGATCTTGATATATTTCTAAATGGAAAAATTATAGAATCAAAAAAAGGATTAGAAGCATATGATGGTACAGATTTAGTTAGAGTAAACTTTGATCAAATTGGTGCAGTTATAGTGAAAATTTCAAATGTTAATAATTTTGATACTTCAGGAGAATTCTCATTCAAAGTTTCTGAATCAAAAGAAGAACTTGTAGGTGATCATTTTGTAGATATTGCAGTAGGCTCATATCTTCTAGGATGTGAAAAAGATAATTCCTGCTACATTCCATCTTTAGTAAATATTGAACCAAATCAAGTTGTACTTTGGGATAACAAAGACAGTTCAGCACATACTGTAACGTCTGGAACTCCAGATATTGGGGCTTCAGGCAGCTTTGACAGTGGGATTGTAGCAGGGGGAGAAAAATTCTCTTTCAAATTTAAAAAAAATGGGTCATTTGATTATTTTTGCACTCTTCATCCTTGGATGATGGGCACAATCAATGTTAGTGAATCTACTTCTACAGTACCTGAATGGATTAAGAACAATGCAGGCTGGTGGGCAGAAGGTGCAATAGATGATCAAGCCTTTATACAAGGAATTCAATTTTTGATTACAAATGAAATTTTAGATATTCCTCAAACTGATTCAGGAGGAACATCAGGAAATAAAATTCCATCTTGGATTAAGAACAATGCAGGCTGGTGGGCAGAAGGTGCAATAGATGATCAAGCCTTTGTACAAGGAATTCAATATCTAATCAGTAATGGCATTTTACAAATTTAAAACTGAATAATCTTATTATACAAATTTCATTCAAGCTAAATAACTAATGTTTCCATTAAGAGATGAAAATCCTCATCCACCAGGATTTAAACCAAAAGTTACAATTGCTCTAATCATTATCAATGTAATTGTATTTTTTATGGAGGTTGCATATACTGGACAATTTTTAGATTTTTCAAATCAAAATGCATTTGTAATGTTTTACAATTGGGGTGCAGTTCCAGCTTGTGTTACAGGAGCATATAGTGGAATAGATACAGGAAATGGAATAATGCAATGTCCTGCATTTTCAGAAATTACTTTACTAACATCTACTTTCATGCATGGTGGTTTACTTCATCTTGGTGGAAATATCTGGTTCTTGTGGATATTTGGTGATAACATTGAAGAAAAGTTTGGCAAAATAAAATATCTTGGAATTTATTTAATGTGGGGAATAGCTGCAGGATTAATTCACATACTTGGAGATCCAGCTAGTGCAATTCCTGCAGTGGGAGCTTCTGGTGCAATTTCTGGAGTATTGGGTGCATACTTGATGATCTTCCCTAGAGCAAAAATTCAAACTTTCATGATGCTTGGTTTCTTTTGGAGAATGATGCACATTCAGGCTCGATGGTTCTTACCATTTTGGTTAGTATTTCAAAATTTATTACCATTCTTTGTTGGAGGATTCGGTATTGCTGGTGGTGGTGTAGCATATCTTGCACACATTGGTGGATTTGCAGTTGGTTTAGCTACAGGATATATCTACAAAAAAACTCACAGTTCTGACTTTACTTATGGAACAAGATATGGCTACAGACCAGACTATTGAAAGAATAAATCGTCTAAATGTTCTGAACAATGTATGCCTTTGATCACAGTGTCAATGTATCCTGGTAGAACTCAGGAACAAAAAGACGAATACGCCAAAGCAATCACAAAATCAGCAGTTGAAATTCTAAAAACAAAAGAAAGTCATGTTATTGTTGTTTTTGAGGACAATCCTAAAGAAAATTGGTTTTTAGCAGGAAACCAACTTTAATTATTTTTAATAAAATTTGACTGGATTACATCTCTCCAGTCAAGGGATGACATACACACTATGGTCGGTTAATCATTATTGTAATGAATTTACATAATAAGAAAATGGTACATTTCTCATTTGTACCACAAGTTTATCTTTTTATTATCATATGTTAAATCAATTTTGTGAAAGTTGCAGTAGTTCAATTCAAAGCATCAACTAACAAAGAAACAAATCTAAAAAAAATCGTCTCATACATATCAAAAGCTGCATCAAAAAATGCAACACTTTGTGCATTTCCCGAATTTATGATGTTTTACACAAGCTCATCTCAAACATCAAAACAATTATCTGATTTAGCTGAAATGATTAAAGGGGATTTTGTTACAACTATAGCAAAGGCTGCAAAAGAAAATAAAATTCAAGTTGTAGGATCATTTTACGAGAAGAGTAGAATAAAAGATAGAGTTTATGATACTGCTTTTGTAATTGATAAAACAGGCAAAGTAATCTCCACTTATCGTAAAATCCATCTCTATAATGCATTAGGATTTAGAGAGTCTGATAAAATGATCTCAGGCTCAAAAATTTCAAAACCAGTTCAAACATCTATTGGAAAAATAGGAATGATGATTTGTTATGACTTGAGATTTCCAGAGATGTCAAGATCACTTGCAGTAGCAGGCTCAGAAGTGTTAGTAGCACCATCAGCTTGGGTTAAAGGACATATGAAAGAGGAACACTGGATTACAATTAACAAAACACGAGCAATTGAAAATGGATGCTATGTGGTTGCACCAGATCAAGTTGGAAATATTTACTGTGGACGAAGTTTAGTAGTTGATCCATATGGTAAAGTATTACTTGACATGAAAAAGAAACAAGGAATTAGTTTAGTAAATATTGATTTGAATAAAGTTAAAGAAATACGAAAAATTTTACCATTACTTAAAAACAGAAGAACTGATGTTTATTCTACTTTGAAGGCTTAGTCTTTCTGCTTTCACAATTAAAATTTCCACACTGTTTAGTCCATTTTTGATTTCGTGAATAACGAAAAATTATCATCGGCCATTTACATACATCACATGGCATTTTCATTGCTCTCATTCTTGCTTTTTGTAATAACGGTGATGATGCTTTACATCCACCATAAAAGTTAGAACAACCCATGAATCGTTTCCTTGTAGCTTTATTTCTAATCACCATCAACTCTCCAAGCTTGCATTCAGGACATGGTACTAGTCCATTTTTAGGAGAATTAGTTCCAAGAATAATATATTTTTTCTCTTTTGATGACCAAGAAAGAAATCCATTGCTATCAAAGTATTGAATAATTTCTTTTTTGAATATACTAGTTACTGACTTTGTAGTTTTGACTACATGTCTTATTGCGGGCTTTTTGATCTGGATCGTTTTAAGACTTGATTTTCTTCTTGGCATTTTCTATGATGAATTTACTAAAACAATTTTTATAGGGAAATGGGTCAGTCAGATTTGTGGAAAAGGTTTGTGTTCTTGGCGCTGGTAGTACGAAATATGGAAAATTAAGTGAAAGTATTGCAGATATTACTACTCAGGCTTCAGTTGCAGCCATAGAAAGTGCAGGAATTTCTCCAAAAGATATCAAAGCATCTTACATTTCAAACGTCTTTGGCGTTGCTGATAAACAGGTACATCTTGGTCCTGTTTTAATGAGTAGATTAGGAATTCCTGATAAACCATCATTATCAATAGAGTCTGCGTGTGGAAGTGGTTCTGTAGCTTTTAGAGAAGCATATGCCAATGTTGCAGCAGGATTTTATGATTGTCTAGTTGTTACTGGTGTTGAAAAAGTAACTCACACAGGAACTGAATGGACTACAACTTACTTTGCATATTGTTCTGATTTTTTCTATGAAGGTCAAGCAGGTGCATCATTTCCAGGTTTATTTGCATCAATGGCAAGAGCTTACTTGACAGAGTTTGATGCAACTGAAGAAGACTTTGCAGCAGTTGCAGTAAAAAATCACAACAATGGTTTTCTAAATCCAAAAGCACACATGCAAAAGAAAATTACTGTTGATGATGTAATGAATTCTGCAGTAGTTGCAAGTCCACTAAAACTTTATGATTGCTGTCCATTCTCTGATGGTGCAAGTTCTGTTATTCTTTGTTCTGAAAAATTTGCCAAAGAAAATGGTAGTGACTATATTGAAGTAATTGGTTCTGGCAGAGGTGGTTCACCTGCTGCATTACAGGGACGTGAACACATGACAACAATTCCTAGTACAAAGATTGCAGCAGCAGATGCATACAAAATGGCAGGTATTACTGCAAAAGATATTGACTTTGCAGAAGTACATGATTGTTTTACAATTGCAGAAGTAGTTGACACTGAAGACTTGGGATTCTTTGATAAAGGTCAAGGCGTTCAAGCTGTCCGTGAAGGCAGAACCTCATTAAATTCTGATATTTCTATTAATCCATCAGGTGGTCTTAAATCAAAAGGACATCCAATTGGTGCAACAGGAGTTGGACAAGTAGTAGAAGTATTTGATCAACTAACTGGAAAAGCAGGTGCAAGAACTGTTA
>CALFHG010000031.1 GCA_937875805.1 uncultured Nitrosopumilaceae archaeon | reverse complement strand
GATGATGAATTATTAGGGATGCTTGACAAAATGCAAGAATTCTCACTCAAAGTTGAGGCTAAAAATCAAGGAACAGTCATCGATATGTGCGGTACAGGAGGGGACAAACTCCAGACATTCAATATTTCCACTACAGCATCATTTGTGGTGGCAGCAGCTGGAGGGATAGTTGCAAAACATGGAAACAGATCAAGTTCAGGAATTTCAGGAAGTGCAGATATTTTTGAATATTTTGGATATGATTTGAATTCAGAGCCCAGCAGAATTGCAGAGGTTTTACAAAAACACAACATCTGTTTTATGTTTGCACAAAAGTTTCATCCTGCAATGAAACATGTCTCAGCAGCTAGAAAACAATTAGAAAAAAGAACAGCATTTAATCTATTAGGACCACTATCAAATCCAGCTGGAGTGAAAAACCAACTAGTAGGGGTTTTCTCTACAGAGTATTTAGATAGATTGCCATTAATTCTCAAAAGAAAGGGAGCAGAGAATATTATGACTGTTCGCTCAGATGATGGCATGGATGAATTCTCTACCAGTGCAGTTAATCGGGTATGCATATTAAAAAATGACAAAGTGTTAATGAATGCAATTGACCCCGAAGTAGTAGGTTTGCATAAATCATCTTTAGAAGACATACAAATCAAAACTAAAGAGGATGCCATAACATCATTTGTTAAAGTATTAAACAATACAGCAAACCAGGCAATGATTGAAACTACTGCATTAAATGCTGCTGGAGGATTAATAGTTGCAAACATTTCTAAAAACTTTGAAGAAGCTGTAGAATTGGCATTAAACACAATAAAAAGTGGGAAAGCATTTTCATTATTAGAAAAATTTGTACAAGATACAGGTGACATGTCAAAATTAAAGGAGATTACTAATGGTTGAAAATATTTTGCGTAAACTAGTGAATAATTCACAGATAGCAATTGATGATGGAGTTTATGAAATTGAAGCGGATTTACAAAAATCAAGCAAAGATTTTATCCAAATAATTAACGCAAACCAACATGCCACACTACTAACTGAAATAAAATTCTCATCACCGTCTTTAGGTAAAATCAAGACATTAACAGATCCTGCAAGTATAGCAAAACAAATGATTGCAGGAGGCTCAAAAGCACTATCAGTTTTGACTCAACCACACCTATTTCAGGGCTCACCAGAGTATTTCATGAAGGTGAGAGAGGCAGTAGATGTACCAATGCTCATGAAAGATATTATGATTGATAAAATTCAGATTGATGCTGCAAAAAAGATGGGTGCAGATTACATGTTAGTTATACAATCATTATTTGATCAAAAATTTCTCTCAGATATTGATGAATTCATTGATTATGGTCACAAACAAGGATTACAGATTTTGTTAGAAGTGCATACAAAACAAGAATTCAAAAATGCATTAAACACAAAAGCAGATTTAATTGGAATTAATAATAGAAATTTAGATACATTGGAAATTGATCTTAAAACTACTGAAAATATTCTTTCAAAAGTAGAAAAATCAAGACCAATACTATCTGAGAGTGGAATTAATACTCCAGAAGATATTCAATATCTAAAAAAGTGTGGTGCAGATGCATTTTTGATAGGTTCAAGCATAATGAAAAGTGATAACATTGAAGAACAAGTAAAAAAACTGGTGAATGCATATTGAAATATCCTAAAAATGGTCGATTTGGAGAATTTGGTGGAAAATACATTCCAGAAACTCTAGTTCCGGCAATTGAAGAATTAGAAGAAAATTATCTTAAATTTAAAAATGATAAAAAATTCAAAAAAGAACTAGATTATTATCTCAAAGTCTATGCCGGAAGACCCACACCACTATACTATGCAAAAAATTTATCAGAAAAATTAGGCGGGGCCAAAATCTATCTTAAACGAGAAGACTTACTTCATGGAGGAGCTCACAAAATAAACAATACACTAGGCCAAGCATTACTTGCAAAAAAAATGAATAAGAAAAGGATCATTGCAGAGACTGGTGCAGGACAACACGGAGTTGCAACTGCAATGGCATGTGCGGCATTAGGAATGAAGGCTGAAGTTTACATGGGACATAGAGATATGGTAAGACAAAAACAAAATGTACTTCGAATGAATATGTTGGGGTGTGAAGTTCATCCAGTTAAATCAGGTTCTAAAACACTCAAAGACGCAATTAATGAGGCAATTCGTGACTGGATTACAAATGTAGAGAACACATACTATTTGTTAGGATCAGCAGTTGGTCCACACCCATATCCTGTAATGGTCAGAGACTTTCAAAGTGTGATTGGAAATGAGATCAAATCACAAATGAAAAAAATTAACAATAAAGCTCCAGATACAGTAATTGCATGTGTTGGTGGTGGTTCTAATGCAATTGGAACATTTTATCCACTAGTTGATTCAAATTCAGAAATTATTGGTGTAGAAGCTGCAGGCCACGGATTAAAATCAAAAATGCATTCAGCAACATTATCAGC
>CALFHG010000030.1 GCA_937875805.1 uncultured Nitrosopumilaceae archaeon | reverse complement strand
AATTGGAATCAATGTTTTTCTTGATGGATATTTACCAAATGAAAATGTAAGATTTAGAGACAAGAGATTTTCTATGGATGTATCGTCTACATCGACAGACATTTTTCAAGAAGGAAGTGACATTATCACATATCCAAAACTAGAGAAAAAATATCCGTCATTTTCAGTGACAATTGAGCCTGGAAGAGTAAGAAAAGGAGAAATTTTAGGAATAATGGGCGCCAACGCACTTGGTAAAACAACTCTGATGAAAATGATTGCAGGAGTTGAGAAACCAGATTCGGGCAGTATTGATAAAAAAATCAAAATAGCATACAAACCACAATATCTTCAAAATGATCTTGATGTAGAAGTAATTTCAGTATTAGATAAAGCAAATGAAAATCCAGTAGAAGGAAGTATGGAAGAAGAACAAATTCTAGACCCATTAAAAATCAAAAAACTATACAATAAATCAATCAAAAAACTTTCTGGTGGGGAATTACAAAAAGTTGCAGTTGCATCATGTTTATTACAAAAAGTCGATTTGTATGCACTAGATGAACCCTCAGCATTTTTAGATGTGGAAGATAGAATCGCAGTGGCAAAATTTTTACAAAAGTTTGTGCGCTCCTTTGGAAAGTCAGCAATAGTTATCGATCACGATATACAATTAATGGATTTGGTTTCAGATTCAATGATAATATTTGAAGGCGAATCAGGTTCTGCAGGAAGAGCTACATCACCAATGCCAAAAGCTGATGCAATGAATAGATTTCTAAAATCGTTAGACATGTCATTTAGACGGGATGAGAAAAGTCTCAGACCGCGTGTAAACAAGTTAGAAAGTAGATTAGATAAAAATCAAAAAGCAACGGGTAATTTCTATTACAAGCATTGACTCGAATGTTAAAAAAAGCACTAGAAGATGTACTCACAGAAAAGGAGAGTAATGAATTAATTTCAGCATTTGATCAGATCGGTGAAATAATAATTGTGAGAATTCCAGATTCACTTTTAGCAAAAAAGAAAATTATTGGAAAGGCATTGTTAGATGAAGTGAAAATTGTTAGAAGTGTTTTCTATCAGGCATCAGCAGTAGAAGGTGAATTTCGTACAAGAAGCCTTGAGATACTTGCAGGAGAAGACAATACAGAGACAGAATACAAGGAATTTGGGTGTAGATTTACAGTTGATGTTGAAAATGCATTTTTTTCACCTAGACTTTCTACGGAAAGAGATAGAATTGGTAATTTAGTTCAAAATGGAGAGGTGGTGAATAACATGTTTGCAGGTATTGGAATGTTCTCGATAATAGCAGCTAAGAAGAAGAAATGTACTGTTTATAGTCTAGACATCAACCCTGCTGCTTCAAAATTATGTGAAACGAATATCGGATTAAATAAACTTGCAGGAAACATAATTTCAATTAACGGTGATGCATCAGAAATTATTAAAGAACAATTAATGAATAAATCAGATAGAACGTTGATGCTATTACCTGAAAGATCAGATGAATTTTTAGAATCAGCAATAAACACAACTAAAGATGGAGGTATCATTCATTATTATTCACATATTCATGCAGATAAAAAAATAGATGCTGGAAAACTTTCAGAAGAACATTATCTTAAAGTTACGCCAGTAAAATCAGAAATTATAAATTCAAAAATTGTAAGGCCTGTAGGTCCTAGATTTTATCAAACAGTTGTAGACATTAAAATTTCTAAATAATTTAATCTTCAGAAGTAATAGAAGCAGGTGAAGGTTTTGTTGTTGCCATTACATATCCAATCCATGCAATAACTCCTAAAATTGCACCTGCAATCATTAAAACAGATAATTGTAATACAATAGGACTCCATTCAGAAAGCATTAACAAATATGCATAAAGGAAAAAACCACCAATACACAGTACAAAAATAGTAATGCCCATTCCTTTTCGTTTGTCCATGACAAAGAATTTTTTTGTGAGTTATTTATTGGTTTGAACTAAGTTAATTCAATTGCCATAAGATATGCATCTTCACCATCTCGATAATACGCGTTTAATTGTTGTCTAATTGTAAACCCATATTTTTCATATAATCGTACAGCATCAGTATTGCTACATCTTACTTCTAAATAGAATTCATCACATTGTCTTAATTTTACACCGTTGACAGATTCCTCAACTAGTGCATTTCCTATTCCTTTTTTTCTATGTTCTTCAACTACCGCGATAGATACAACGTGGCCTTTTTTAACAAAACCTAATTTCTTAAAATTTGAAAAACCAAATTCAGTTTTACACATAATGTATCCAACATGTTTTCCTCCAATTTCAGCAACAATGAAAGCCTCTGGTAACTCAGCAAGTAAACTTTCATAGAAATAATCTGAATAGTGTTCAGGTAGGGTTTTGAGATTAATTTCCATTACAGAAATTAGATCGCTTGGTCCAGCTCTTCTAATATCACAATCTCCCAATTGTCTTAGAATTACTTGCATGATTGTGTGTAGTATTATCAATATTTAATTTTAAACCAAAAGACCATTTAATGGAAAAATCAAGCATTAATGAGATGGAAGATCCCTCACAAGAAGATGTTATTTCATTAGTGAATTCCATGTTTCAAGTTAGTGATTATAATAAAACTGAATTTTCATTAGAATTTAAAATTGAAGATATTGATTTTAAATCAAAGTTTGAGAGTTTGGCAAGAAAATTAGAAAATATGAGTTATGTTTGTAAGTTAGAAAAGATGGAAGAGAGAGGACTACATGTTATCATTCAGAAATTCTCCCAAAAAAAACAGCGAAAGTGGATGAGTACATCATGGACTCCAAGAATATTGTTTGCAATTGTTATTTCATTTGTAATGATAGATGGATACTATAGAACATCAGGTACAAATTCAATTGTTGAAATTGGAGATCCACTAGAAATGGCAGCGATATACACACTGTCATTATTAGGAATTTTAGGAGTTCATGAACTTGGCCACATTATTGCTGCAAAAATACATGGTCTAAAAACAACGTGGCCGTATTTTATTCCAGGACTTCCAATAATTGGAATTCCAACATTTGGAGCATTTATTCAATCAAAAGGGTTAACAATTAATCGAGAAATATTATTTGATGTTGCCATTGCAGGTCCAATTGCAGGATTAGCAATTGCAGTAATAGTTTCAATTTATGGTGCGTATACGGCACCAGTTTTAGATTCCGAGATTGCTGCAGGATTGTTTGAAGGATCAAAATTAATTGAATGGGATCTAGGAGAACCATTGTTAATGACTGCTAGTTTAGCATTATTTGGCAAAGGTGGAGCAGGACACGAAGTGATTATGACGCCGGTAATGTTTGCAGCATGGATTGGTTTCTTAATTACGTTTTTGAATTTATTACCTGCATGGCAATTGGATGGCGGACATATGGCAAGAACATTATTTGGAGCTAAACTTCACAAATATGCAACATATGGAAGTATGGCAATTCTCATTTTGCTAAATTATTGGTTAATGGCACTTTTAATTTTATTTATGAGTTCACGAAATCCTGGTGCAACACCATTAGATGATATTTCACCACTATCAAAAAATAGAAAACTTGCATATCTTGGAATTATTGTATTAGCAATTTTGTGTGCACCACTACCGTCAGGATTTTTATCAAGTTTACTACCTTAGCAATAATCTTGCACCATCAGAAACTATTGCAACTTTTTGGTGAGGTCCTTGGGTTTTTAAAATATAATCCATAGAGTATTTTATGCCCTGCATAGAAATCAAATTTAGCTTCTTAGCATAAAATTCAGGTAAAATCGAAACTAATCCTATTTGAAAATTCTTTTGTATTTCTGAAAGAAACAATAAATTTTCCATTCCGTTAATGTATTTACTTGGATTTCGTAGTTGTTCTATAGTCAATCTATCTTCAACGTATTGTTGAAGTGCATCAGAGCCTAAACCACCTTTACACTCAGCAACTAAAATAGCAAGACCATCTTTTTTGATTGCATTAGAACAATTCCAAAGTGAAGAAAATGAATTTCCAAGATTGTCATTACTTGCATCTTTTCCAGTGCTTATCACCATCGTTTTATGTTGACCAACATCTTTGATAGAATTTGATTCAAGGATTTTTGTTGACGCAATAGTTTCTGAAGGATGCCCTATTGAAAAATCTATAATTCCATCAGAATTTGCAATAATTTCCATTCCCTGAATTTCAAAATTATCTGCAAATTTTTTTGCTTCAGTTAAGCTTTCAGTGGATTGTCCAGGAGCAGGAAGATTTCCATGTCTTTTTGCATATGCAGAAAGCATTGATTCCTGACCAAATTTTTTGATAAGACGAGTAGAAATAGTCTCATATCCAAATAATCCATCAAATTCCATCTCTCCCATGAATACAAGGTTTGAATTAGAAATACCAACATCATCAAATTCATTTATTGAACTTCCTTCAGGTAACCCTGATTTTACTAAATTTAGGATTTTTTTATCAGTTAATATTTTTGGGAATGGTTTTGATTTTTGTTCACATAATGTAAACAAAGAAGAAATGATTTTTAGAATAGATTTAGAATTATGTAATACTACTAGTTCCATAGGTTTAGACAAATCAAGTGTGTTTAATTTTTCATTAATCTCTGAATCATCTAGAATTTTACCTTCAGAATCAATTTTTTGCTCTAAATTTTCAGC
>CALFHG010000029.1 GCA_937875805.1 uncultured Nitrosopumilaceae archaeon | reverse complement strand
ATAAATATAACAAGAATCTAGAATCAATATGGAAAAAGTTGCTCTAGTAACAGGTAGTTCATCAGGAATTGGATTAGAGACAGTATTATCATTAGCTAGAGATGGATATCATACATTTGCCAGTATGAGAAATCTTGAAAAAGCAGTAGAATTAGAACATGCTGCAAAAAAAGAGAATCTTTCAATTAAAGTGATTGAATTAGATGTAGATAAAGAAGAATCAATTATTTCTGCAATCAAAAAAATTGTTGAAGATTACGGAAGATTAGATGTGTTAGTTAACAATGCAGGATATGGACAGTTTGGATGTACAGAAGATGTATCAGTTGATGATTTTAGAAAACAATTTGAGACAAATTTTTTCAGTGTTGTTAGAATTATTCAAGAAGTTGCTCCAATTATGAGAAAACAAAAATCAGGAAATATTATCAATGTTAGTTCAATTGCAGGGAGAATTGGATTACCAGGATCTCCAGCTTATGTCAGTTCGAAATTTGCGTTAGAGGGATTTGGTGAATGTTTAAGATATGAACTTGGTCAGTTTGGAATTAAAATTACAATGATTGAACCCGGAGTAATCAAAACTAACTTTTTTAATTCAATGGAAATTTCAGAATCAAAGACAGACCCAAAATACAAGAATCTAACTGATCATATACTTTCAGGATTAAAGATGATGGCAGAATTAGGAACACCTCCTTCTCAAGTTGCAGATGTAATCATGAAGGCAATTCATGATGATGAAATGTTGCCACGATATATTGTGGGAACTGATGCGGCCATGTTTATGGAGGCAAAAACGATGAAAACAGACCTAGAATTTGAGAAATACATGAGTAAAGAGCTATTTCCTGGGTAATAGTACATTTCTACGCTAAATTGATATACAGATGGAATAGAATTTCATCTAAGTCCACAACTATAACATGAAATGATATGAAATGGAAAACACTACAACACAATGGAATCTTGTTTCCTCCAGTATATGAGGCTCAAGGAATCAAGATAAAGATCAAAGGAGATTCTGTAAATCTCAATTTAAATCAAGAAGAGATGGTGTATCAGTGGGCAAAAAAGAAAGACACATCATATGCTCAAGACAAAGTATTTCAGAAAAATTTTACTGCAGATTTTGCTAAAACTCTAGATTCAAAATTTAAAAAAATATCATATACAGATATTGATTTTTCAAATGCTTACAAAATAGTTGATAAAGAAAAAGACCTCAAAGAAATGATGAGTAAGGAAGAAAAGAAATCCCTTGCTGTAAAAAGAAAAGAATTACGAGAAAAACTAAAGGAGAAATTTGGAATTGCCATCATGGATGGAGAAAAAGTTGAAGTAGGAAATTACATGGCAGAACCACCAGGAATATTCATTGGGAGAGGAGAACATCCGCTCAGAGGCAAATGGAAGCCACCAGTTACTGCAAAAGATGTTACACTAAATCTTGGAAAAGAAGCCAAAGTACCTGAAGGGAAATGGGGGAAAATAATTAACGATAAGGATTCAATGTGGTTAGCAAGTTGGATGGATTTTCTAACACAAAAAAGAAAATATGTTTGGCTTGCCGATAGTTCGGGATTAAAGCAAGATAGAGACAAAGAAAAATATGAAAAAGCAGTAAAGCTTGCAAAAGAAATTGACAAGATAAAAGACAGAATTGTTAAAGATATGAAAAGTAAAAACCATAATGAAAGCAGAATTGCTACTGCGTGTTATTTGATTTATAGAACTGCTATGAGGGTAGGGGACGAAAAAGATCCAGATGAGGCAGATACAGTAGGTGCTACAACTTTAAGAAAAGAACATATCAAAATTACTGCAAATTCTATTGAATTTGATTTTCTAGGTAAAGACAGTGTTAGATGGCAAGAAACAGTAGTTGCAGAAGGTCATGATAAACAATTTCATGAAAATCTCAAAAAATTGATAGAAAAGAAAAATCCAAAAGATGAAATTTTTGACAATATTACTTCAAGACATGTTAACCAATATTATTCCAGTATTGTAAAGGGACTAACAGCAAAAGTATTCAGAACATATCTTGCAACAGCAGTAGTGAAAAAGTATCTTGTAGCACATGACAATATGAAAGGAAAGAGTGCAACTGAGAAAATATACCATGCAAAATTGGCAAATTTAGAAGCTGCCATGATGTGTAATCATAAAAGAACTATCCCTAAAACATTTGAGGAGTCATTACAAAAGAAACGAGATTCTTTGAAAAAGGTAGAAAAAGAAGAAGCCTGGAAAAAAACCCAACTAACTCTCAAAAAATTAGAAGCAAGTGAACCTAAAACAGATACTCAAAAGAAAAGTAAAATCAAAAGAATCAAGACATTAAATGAGCAAATTAAAAAACAAAAAATCAAACACAAAGAAAGAATAGAAAAACTAGGATTTCAAATCAACTTGTCTGAAAAAACTAAAGATTACAACATTGGAACATCTTTGAGAAATTACATAGATCCCCGTGTTTTCAAAGCTTGGACAGACGAAGTAGGGGCAGAATGGGAAAAATTGTATACTTCGGCATTACAAAAAAAATTCCTCTGGGTTAAAAATGAAAATGCTGCCTGGAAGGATTTAAAACAAAATTAGAATCATTTAATTTCCCAAATTTTTGACCATATATTATGCCGGGGTAGCTC
>CALFHG010000028.1 GCA_937875805.1 uncultured Nitrosopumilaceae archaeon | reverse complement strand
CTTTAGTTCACCAAGGATTGATTTTGCGGCAATTTCAACTTTTTTTCTGTTCTTTGGATGAGTGTATATTCTAAGTATGTTCATAAACCCAGAAATCGCTGAAACCACGGGTATTTCGGAAATTGGCATCTCTTTTGCAGAAGATTTTGTATCCTCATTAGTTATCAAAATGATTGATTTTGACTCATTTTTTGATGGGGCAAGTGGAATAGATGGAGTGACAGAACTATCTACAAAAATTTCATTTTTATCAACTTTAGATTTTTTAGAAATTTCAATTCTAAGTTCATCTGTTCTAGTTTTTTTCAAATTTGTTTGATTGGTAAGTATTCTCTCAAATACGCATTTTAGCAAATTTCTATTTTGATAATCCTCTGCTAATTGTTTTGCTCGTTTTAGTTTAGAAGATTTTGATGAAATCAAAGATGATAGAACATATTCATCAGTTAGTTTAACAAATTCATTTAGATTAAAAGATGTAAAACCAAATTCATCATCAGATAATCTTAATGCTTCAATAAGCATAACTTCTGCAGCACGTACAGTTTTATGAAAATATACTGCTTTGAACATTTGATATCTAGAATGCATCATAGATTCAAAAGAATAGAGTGCTGAACGTTCCAAAGCAAGTTTATTTTTATAAATATCAAGGGATTGTGTAATTCTTTTATGATCTATCTTTGCATGTTCGGCTCCCGTAAAGTAACCATCTCTTAATAAATAATCCATCATATCTGCACTCAAAGCACCTGAAACAATTTCATTTAGATATTGAAATTTTGATTCTCCAAATGCAATTTTGGTAACTAGTTTTTTATCAAATCCAGTTTTTGATACTATATCACCAATTTCAGAATTTAAAATAATTTTTTTTCCATAATCTTCATGTGAAATTTTTTTTTCTTGTATTACTTCTTCAAATAAATGAGAAAAAGGTCCATGACCAATATCGTGTAACAAACCTGCGATGCGTAAAATTTGAACATCATCAGAATTCAGAAATCCTTTTTCATTTAATGCAAAACCAGCTTGACTAGCAATATGCATAACTCCTAGAGAATGCTCAAATCGACTATGTTGAGCTGAAGGATATGTTAAATGTGCACCAGATAGCTGTTTTATCCGTCTTAATCTTTGAAAAAGTGGATTATCAATTATTGGAAGTTCATAATCATAAACACGAATAAAATCATGAATTGGATCAATAATATCTATATAATTTTTTTTCATAATCCCAATTTCTTTGAAAATATTTTTAGAATTTCTTCATGAACTTCAATTTTTGACTTGGTAGCATTAATTATTTTCCAATGTTTTTTCTTGGCAACAGTTCTGTAAAGATTAGAAATCTTTGTGGAAAATTCTTTGTTTTTTTCAAACTTGTCTCTTTTCATTACCTTTCCACCAATTTTATTTCGAGGTGTTCTTGAAAATGATTCTTTTTGTGTAACATCAAGTAAAATAACAAGATCAGCCTTTGGAAGACCTTCATCAAGACTCTCAAGCCATTTTTGCTTCAAACCATTTGCTAATCCATAAACTAGGTTAGAATGATAGTATCTATTCATGATTAAAACAGAATTTTTTTCCTTAGCTGCTAAAATCGCATCAAGTTTCTCCCATCTGTTTGCAGCCAAAAGACAATGAATTACTTGAGGAGGAAATTTTCGTTTTCCATCTAAATATTTTCTAATTTCTTTACCAATTGGGGTTTCATAGTCAGGAAAATGAAATAGTTTTGTTTTGATCTTTTGTTTTTTAAGAGCTTTTTCTAATAGAGTAGATTGTGTTAACTTTCCTGCCTGATCTCCACCTTCAATTACAATAATCATAAGTTATCAAAACTGAGAAATTAATTGATTAAAAATCTATCAAGATAGTGACAAGTCTGTTATTAACACTGAGGCACGAAATATGACTATGTCACTTATTTCAAAGAGAAAAGAAAAACCAATCAATCTAACTGAAAATCTATACCAACGAGAAAAATGGATAACAAAGTTAGTACAAACAGCAAAAAAATACCCTATCAAAGAGATATGATGAATCTGATCTGTATGATGTT
>CALFHG010000027.1 GCA_937875805.1 uncultured Nitrosopumilaceae archaeon | reverse complement strand
TGCAAAGTCACATCCAAATTTAATTCCAGGATTAACGATGTACCCATTATTTCTAAAGTTTTTGTATACGGTGTATTTTTTATCAAATTCGAGAACTTCTTTCTTACAAATTTCAATCAATGCCTCTACAGTAATTTTTTGTTTAGATTTTGTAATTGTAATTTTTTTGTTTTCTAACAGGTATAATCCTTCAATCAAATCTAAAATTAACGGTGCATCTATTTCTTCAATTTTTGGTTTTGGAATTCCGATTGGTTTTCCATAATATCCATGACTGAAAAGTTTCTTTGAATCTTCAATGTTCCATACTATAATTTTATTTTCAATTAATTCACTTTTCATAAATTAGCAGACTCTTATCTGTATATGAATTCTCTAGTAAATTGGATGTTATTCTAAATTAAAAATAAAGTAAAAGTGTAGGGATTTTAATTGGTTATAGGCTCAATGCTAACAATATGAAAGAATCTGAGACTCTTTGACATTTGTCTGACATTTCTTCAATTCCTTCAATAACATCTTTGATCAATAACAATTCTTTTGTATCTGTGATTGATGATGCTAAGAGTTTCATTGTAGCTTGTCTGTATTTTATGTCAATTTCTCTTTCAATTGTTTGTGTTTCTTGTGCCAATTCAATAGCGTTAGCAGTGTTTGTATTAAGACTACGAATGATTTCATTTAGTTTGTAAACTTCGTCTACTACTAATTCAATCAGTTTTGTAATGTCTGTATCCAGTTTTGCACTTTTTAATGTTGTAATTTTTACATTTGATAGTTTGAATGAAATGCCTGTGATGTAACCTGCAATCTCATCCATTGTATATGCTGTATTCAAAAGATTTTCTCTGTTCATGATCAATCCTCCAACATCTGCAACTTCGCGTGTAATTTTTCTTCTCAAGTTTTCTACTTCTTCTTCAATTGTTGAAATTTGTTCTAGTGTATTTTTTATTCCTGCTTTGTCTTTCTTCATCATTAATTCAGGAAGTGTTGCAAGTTCTCTGGATGCATTTAGAATTCTGTTGATTTCGTCTTGTAAAACTGCTATGGCCTTTCTTTTTGCTTGAACTTCAAGCTCTCCACTATACATAACAAAAATGAAAAAACCTCGAGGTAATTTAAATCCTTTATGATTTTACAATTTTTTTGAGCACAAATTACATCAAATTTTTGTCATGGGCTATTTTTTTCTGACCTTTGTACAATGTGATGACTTCCTCATTTGTAGATGCATCTTCAACTGCTTTATCTGCTCTGATTTTTCCAGTAAATTTAGGAAATCTCAAAGCTAATCCTGTCTCTTTTCGTATCATGTTCAAAGCTGCTTTGTGAATTGGACTGAGAGTTATCTCTGATGCTACAACTTCGATGACTAATTCAGGCTCAAACCATACATCTGCTTCCATCTCACTTATGATGCGTGGGTTTTTTTTAATTGAAACTTTGGGATTAAGAATTTGGTATAGTTGATCTAATGACTCATCTGTAAAGCCTGTTCCCACTTTACAAATACTTGGGAATGTATCTTCATCCTCATCATAAGTTGCCAAGAGTAATGTTCCATAATTTCCAGTTCTTCTACCTTTTCCAAAATATCCTCCTATTACTACAAGATCTAAACTATCTCCTAACTCATTTCTATATTCTCGTTTTAGTTTTAACCAATGACTTCCTCTAGAACCAGCTTGGTATGGCTTATCTAACATTTTTAGCATTAACCCTTCACTACCTGCGTTGATACTGTTTTCCATAAAGTCTTCAATTTCACTTTCATTTTTTACTAAACTCATTGGAATGTATTTTGCAAATTCATCTTCTTTTACGTGCTTTTCTAATGTCTCTCTTCTTTCTTTGTAACTTAATTCCATACAATTTTTTCCATTACAATACAATACATCAAAAAAATTCACTGTGATTGGATATTTTGTAATTGCTTTTTCTATTTTGTATTTTCTTCGCCTATGCATTAATTCTTGAAAAGGTAAAAAATCTCCAGTACTTTCATTTATTGCTACTGCTTCAGCTTCTAAAATAATATTGTCTGCTTGAATATTTTTAGGAATTCTTTCTATGATGTCTGGATAATAACTTTCAATGTTTTCCAAACTTCTAGAAAATAACACTACTTTGTCTCCTTCTATGTGGAGTTGGACTCTTTCACCATCGAGTTTGTATTCTGCTGCAAATTCATTCCCCATTTTCTCAATTGCTTCAGCTTCACTTTTTACTCTATCAGCTAACATTGGTCTGATGGGATTGAATAATGTAATTTTAAATTTTTCAATCCCTTCTAGACCTTTTGTTGCAGCTGTTTCTGCAACTTTTCCTAGATCACTAGATACATTGTATGCGTATTGTAATTTTTTCCTATTGTCTTTATCTCCTGTAAATGCTATTGCTAAAGCATCCATAACTGTATTTTCGGCAACTCCTAATCGCAGTGTTCCGAGTAATAATTTTGTAACAAATTTTACTTCTGTTGGTTTGGACTTATTCCATAAGCTTGAAATAAAATTTATTTTTTTATCTTGAACATTTTTTCCTGCACCTTCTAATTGAGATATATCCCATAATATTTCATAAATTTTTTCAACTGTGTTGGAATTGGTGTCAAAAATTGATTCATCATGTGCCTCTGAATCAGATACAAAATCAAATAACCCTGTCTGTGTCTTTCTTTCTAATACTTTTGAAATTGTGGTTCCAAGATCACCTACTTTGTTTAGCATTTCAATTATTTCTTTTTCATTTATTCCTAGCGATTTCTTTGCAGCTCTTAATACTAATTTTTCAGAAACTCCTAATTCGATTCCCTCAAAGTCTGGTCTTAATTTTCCTTGAATGAGATATACTATTTTTGAAATTACATCATGAGGAGTTTTTTCAAATAATTCTACTAAAAATTGTGTTAATTCTAATCTTTTTCTGGTGGATTCCATTTTGTTAAAAGATTCAGATAAAATTGAAAACTCCATTTCACTTCTCTATGTAATCTTGAATAAAAGTCTGAATTAGATGTATCTGAAGATTGTTGGTTTGTTAGAATTTTGAAGATCTGAAACTAGTGCAAAGTTGTAAAATGGGTACGATTCTTT
>CALFHG010000026.1 GCA_937875805.1 uncultured Nitrosopumilaceae archaeon | reverse complement strand
CCAAAACTACGTCAGTGATACCATAATTTAACCAGATTTCAGGCATAATTATTACTCAATACAAAACAAAATAAATCAAGTGTAGTTAACTTTTGTATGGAATTTGTGAAAGAGTTTGCAACCTTTTTGCATCAAAATGGCATAATAAAATTCGGTGAATTTACGCTAGCAAGTGGAAAACAGAGTTCGTATTATGTTGATTTACGATTAGTTCCAAGTTATCCTATTGAATTTAGAAAAATGGTAAAATTTCTTGAAAATGAAATTGAGCAAGATATTGGATTAGATAATTTTGATTCAATTGTTTCAGTTCCTACAGGAGGTTTAGTAATTGCATCAGCATTGGCAATTGAAACTGTCAAACCCCTAATCTATGTTAGAAGTAAACCAAAAGATTATGGAACATCAAAATCCGTTGAAGGGAAAATTCATGAGGGTATGAAAGTTGTAATGATTGATGATGTTGCTACCACTGGAGGCTCTGTTGTTAATGCAATAAAATCTTTGAAAGAAGTAAACATTTCAGTAAAAGATGCATATGTTATTGTAAACAGAATGGAGGGAGCTGATGAAGCATTTTTAGAATTAGGAGTAAGAATACACTCAATTCTAAATATTTTACAAATTACAGAGGCTTTGTTTGAACAGAATCTAATTGATGTAAGCATCCTAGAAAAAGTGAAAAAACAAATTAACAAATGAGTAATGGCCGCTCAGTCAAATGCCTTCCAATCATCAATTCAGATATAACTCTGATTCTTCATCGCTGCCAGATAATTTTCAATTGGCTCATTTTAAAACTAATGGAAATAATGGGCCCGAAGGGCTTCGATCCCTTGGCTCACCGGTTATGAGCCGGTTACTCTACCAAGCTGAGTTACGGGCCCTAAGCAAAGGAATTATTTCTCAGATATAAAATGTTATGAGATTAACAGTATTCTTCGTAACAACTGTCAAGCAACAAATTTTGTGCTGAAATTGATCTATCAGCAATTTCAATCAAATTGCTAGAGTCAACTGAAGATTTCTCCAAAATGTTTCTCCAAGATGCCGCATGTCTAATGTCAGCTTCTGTGTGAAGTTTGAAATATTCTGTAGCTTCATTGCTAGTTTTCCCATAAAATTCTGCCAAGCCATCAAGTTTAGTTTGACTAATTTTAGGAATTTCTTTTTCAAAAGCATACATGGCACAAGCACCACCATCAAAAGTATCCATTAATTGGTTCAAGTCAGATACTGCTTTTTGAGTTTTAGATGTTCCAGAATATGAGGTTAATTCATCTTCAGATATTCCAAGTTCGCCGGCAAAAGCAATCCAGGATTTAATATGATCAGATTCTTCTTGTTGATTTTCTACCAACTCACCAACTACAGATTTAGGAGATTTTTCAATAATTGGAGTCATAAAAGACGGAACTGCTTTCACAAGCTGAAAGTATTCTTTAGAATAACCTGCTAGAGATTCCTGTGTTAATTTTCCATCAGACCACATTTGGTAAAATGGGTGTTTTAGTAAACTTCTTTCTTCTATCATTTCGTCAATTTTCTGTATTATGTTCATGCTTCATCTTCAATAATACCAATAAAAAATCTTTGTGGTTTACAAAAGATTTTATGGTCATAAAAAATAATTTTCATGGGTTCCAGTGGTGTAGACCGGTCAAGCATTTTGCCCTTTCAAGGCAAAGATCCCGGGTTCAAATCCCGGCTGGAGCACCAAGATTTATTTACGTATAGCAAAGTTTTTTCATCAGGTCATCTTGGACAGGAAAAATATCGAGATAAA
>CALFHG010000025.1 GCA_937875805.1 uncultured Nitrosopumilaceae archaeon | reverse complement strand
TATAAAAATCATTATCGTGAAAGATGAGTTAGTAAACTGATCAAATGTGAATAAAAATGGTAAAAACGGATAATCCAGATGAGGCAACGGCAAGAATAGAATCTGCACTTTATTCTGCAGGAAGACCACTTACAATTGAAGTCATCATACGAGCTTCAGGCACAGAATCTAAAACAAAAACCTTAGAATTACTTGACAATATCATGAAAAAGACAAAATCAGCATTCAAAGCATTAGAAATAGTAACACTTCCAGATGGATCCTATGTAATGCAACTAAAACCAGAATACAGTTCTACAGTTAAAAAATATGCATCAAAACCAGTTCTACCAAATGCAACACTCAAAACATTATCATACATTGCATACATGCAACCAATCTCATCAAAACAACTTTTGGAAACAAGAGGATCTGGAGTATATGCACATCTTAAAGAATTACGACATTTAGATTACATTAGTCATCAAAACGTAGGACGATTAAAAATTTTTACGACAACTGAAAAATTTCAAAAATACTTTGGAATTCAAGGAGATGTTGAAGATCTTAAACAAAGATTATTCTCCAAAGTAAGAAAAACAGCAAACAGACAAACAACTCCAACACCACCCGTAGCATCAGAAGTGAATTAACTAGAATTTTTAACTCACGGCTAATTTTTTGCGTTTTGTATAAATTAGAGTAATTCAGACATCATTCGTGAGAAAATCCGTAGAGAATTTAGCAACTAGTAAAATTACTGGTGGAAGAAGAGTTCCACTTAGAATTAGAAGAAAATACGAAATTGATAGATATCCAAATGAACCAGTCAACGGAGCTCAAGTTACAGTAACTAGAAGAATTAGAGGTAACAATCAAAAAACAGCTTTGAAATCCATAGACTTTGTTAATCTATCAACAGGTGAAGCTAAAGTAAAGAAATCAAAAATTATCAAAGTGTTAGAAAACGCTACAAACAATGATTACAAAAGACGTGGCATCATTACAAAAGGTGCAATTATTGAAACCGCAGATGGAAAGTGTAAAGTTGTTTCAAAACCAGGACAAAACGGAATCGTTAACGCAATTTTACTAAAGGAATAAAATGAAAGATTACGAGCATATCGTAATTTGGTTGGATTATTTTAATAAGAATTTAAAAAAATCTAAAGGTAGAAGATTAGGATTAGAAAAATGTATTTTCGATCCTTCATTAAAAGAATTAATGGATGCAACAAAAGCAGGAGGGTTTGAAATTACAGAGTCAGATGACAAAGTAAGATTTCCAAAAAGACCATTTGTAAGGTCAGGATATGTAATTGTACCAAAGGAATCCTCCAAGACAAAAATTCTTAACAAAATTTCAGAAAAATTAGTTATAAAAAGATCAAAACAATCAAAATAAAATAAATTCTAGCTCTTAGCTAAAGTAAAGTTGATAGAAGTCTATGATAAGAATACAATAATTATAATATCTAATTGCAGGAGGTAGGCGAAATAATGCACCTAGCCGGTAGTGGCAGGGTAATCATTCAACTATCAACAGAATTAGTTGAAGGACAGATACTCTGTGACAAAACGGGAACTAGAGTTGCAAAAGTAAACGAACTGATAGGTCCAATAAAAAGACCGTTTGCATCAGCAACGCCATTAACAAATAATATACAAAAATACATTGGCAAAAAAGTTTTCGTAGATCAAGAATCTCCTGCTAACACACCAAAAAGATTTAGGAGAAAAAAATGATGAACATACTAGAAAAACAAAACTGTCCTGAATGTAAGTCTACATTAGTAGATGACATGCAGAATGGTGAAATAATCTGTTCTGGTTGCGGCGTTGTCGTCGATGATCAGATTGCAGATTTTGGTCCAGAAACAATAAGCTCAAACTTCGAAGACAAAATGAAGCTTGCAAGAGCAACAGGACAAACAACCTATTCCCAACATGATTTGGGAATAACTACTGAGATTTCAATTAGTTCAAAAGACTTTAGTGGAAAAACAATAAACCGCGAAGTTGCAGGACAAATGAACAATCTCAGAAAATGGCAACAAAGAGTACGAGTTTCCTCACCAAAAGAAAGAAGATTAGCAAATGTTTTAGCAAAAATGGGCGAAACATGTGATGGTCTAAGTCTTTCAAAGAATGTTTTGGAAACTGCTTCTATGATATACAGAAACTTGGATGGACATATTGATGTAAAAGGAAAATCAGTAGTGTGTATTACAGCAGCTACAATCTACATGGCATGCAAACAATGTGAAGTAGTAAGATCATTAGAAGAAATTTGCCGAGGAATTTGTCCAGCAAAAGATGTTAAATCAAAAACAAAACTTGCAGCTAGATACTATAGAACCATGGTAATGGAAATGGGACAAATACATGCCCCAGTTGTAACCATGGACAAATACATCTCAAAGATAGCAAACATGACACAAACTGAGGTAAGAGTTGAAAGACTAGCCTTGGAAATTGCAGAAAAAACTAAAGACAGTAGTATTGCTGACGGAAAGGCACCTAACGGAATAGCCGCAGCATATCTGTACGTAGCATCAGTTCTACTTGGTCAAAACGTCCTACAAAGAGACGTTTCAAGTGTTTCAGGAGTTACAGAAGTCACTATCAGAAACAGATGTAAAGAAATTCTAACATGCTATAAACTCAAAATTACTTTGAGACCATCTCTGGCCCAATAATTACACCCCCCTTTTTCATTTTATTATTTATCATTACAATTAGGATTAGCTAAATTTCGTCGGTGTTATATAGAGAATCAAAATAAATCAGAATATGGCAGTCTTGGAAATCAAAGATCTTCACGTATCAATAGACGGTAAAGAGATTCTCAAAGGTGTTAATTTGAAAACAGGTCCTGGAGAAGTACATGCTATAATGGGACCAAATGGTTCAGGAAAAAGTACACTAGCTTACACATTACTTGCACATCCAAAATACGTAGTTACTCAAGGAGATATTTTGATAGATGGTGAAAGCATTCTAGGTTTATCAGCAGATCAAAGAGCAAAGAAAGGATTATTCTTAGGATTTCAATACCCAACTGAAGTTTCAGGTGTGGGATTTTCTCACTTTCTAAGAACAGCATATAATTCTCTAAGTAAAGCACTTGAAGGAGACGATAGAGAAGTTTTCATTACAGTTAGAGAATTTCAAAAATATCTTAAAGAAAATCTAGAAAAAGTAGGATTAAGAGAAGAATTTCTTTCAAGATATCTTAACGAAGGATTCTCAGGGGGAGAAAAGAAACGTGCTGAAGTATTACAAATGGCAGTATTAAAACCAAAAATTTCAATTTTAGATGAACCAGATTCAGGATTAGATATTGATGCAGTTCAAGCAGTAGCACAAGCAATCAGTAAAGTTGCAGGTAAAGACGCAACAATAATCATAATCACACACTATGCAAGAATTTTAAAATTCTTAGACAAATTAGACTTTGTTCACGTATTTGCAAGAGGTCAAGTATTGAAAACAGGAGATGCAGCACTTGCAGATAAACTAGAAGCAGAAGGTTACGAATGGGCTCTAGAACAATCAGCCTAATCAAATTTAAACAGAGTATTTTTCCAAAAAACTATTGATTTACAAAGTTCATGTAGAATTTTCTAAAGAATTTTTAGAAATAGAAAATGATCAAATTAGGATAGGGGTAAAATCAAAACCGATCAGAGGTGAAGCAAATAAAGAAATCATTAAAAAAATTGCAAAACATTTTAAAATTTCAACATCGTTTGTACAAATAAAGTCAGGGCATAAATCATCAGAGAAAATTATCGAGATTCTACAATAGAGAATCTAGTTTTTTGTTTAAATAGGGTTTCAAAATTGGAAATGATATGTCAGAAGAAAATAAACAATATTATTTTAATTTCTCATTTTTCAAAGTAGACCCAAAATGGAGATGGATG
>CALFHG010000024.1 GCA_937875805.1 uncultured Nitrosopumilaceae archaeon | reverse complement strand
AGTTTTAGCTACATCATATGCTTCATCATGGGTTTTACAATGAATCATTGAAAAAACATTGAAAGGCCAATCAGCATATGTTGGTCTTTCATAACAATGACTTACTTGTGGGAATGAGCCCAACATATCCCCAACTTGTTTAATTCTATCCTCAGGAACTTTCCATACAATCATACCATTTGCAGTAAATCCTACTTGTCTATGTCTTAAGATAGCAGCAAATCTTCGCATGACGCCAATATCTTCATAGTGTCTCATTTTTTCAAATAATTCATTTTCAGACATTCCAAGATTTTTTGCTGCAAGGACAAAAGGTTCATCAATAATGTCCATGTCTTTTTGTAATTCACGGATAAAGTCCTTATCGTCTTCAGTTGGAATAAATTCAATATTTTTAATTTCTTTTTTCTCCTCAGTAGGGGCAACATCATGTTTCTTGTCATCGACCATGTCAAGTTTAACACCAATTTTGAATAATTGTAAAGTTGGAAGCATTCTAACTTTTTTAATTCCTTTTAAAACATTGAATTTTTCAAGCTCAGCTTTCAAATCAGCACCAGGAGGTACAGCTAAAGTGAACCAGAGATTAAATTCATGATCTCGTTCATAGTTATGACTTACACCAGGATGACCGTTAATTTTGCTTGCAACATGTTCTAATTTATCAGATTCAATCTCCATAGCAACTAGAGAACTAGTATAGCCTAGTTTTCTTGTATCAAAAATTGCACTTAGTTGTCTTAGAACCCCAATTTCCTTTAATTGAATTAATCGTGCTTTAATGTCTTCAGGAGTAGTATCAAATTTTTTAGCAATTGCATCAAAAGGTCTTGTTACAAGCGGAAAAGTCCATTGAATTTCATTTAGAAGTTCTTTATCAGATTCATCTAGAGAAGACAATATGTCAATAACTTGACTGTTCAATTAAAAATGTAGCTGGCATTTCATGCTCTAAATTTTAATACATAAATAGAAACTGGAGTCCATTTGATCGATGATAGTTGATCTTAATCTCCAAAGTAAAAAAATAATCATCATAGGAGGAGGTAATGAGGCACAAAAAAGAATCAATTCAGTAATCAAACAAAAATGTGACATTATAGTAATCAGTGATTCAATAAATTCTCAAATTGACAAACTAGCCAAATCTAAAAAAATCAAATTAATAAAACAAAAAATTACAGATACAAAATTCATTTTAAAATTAAAACCCAATTTGATCATTACAACAACAGACGATAGAAAAATGAATCAAAAAATTATCAAAGATGCAAAAAAGAAAGGTATCATAGTATACAGTTCAGATAATCCAGAAGACAGTGACTTTTCAAATCCTGCAATAATGGATTTTGAAAACATTATACAAATTGCAATTTTTACTGGAGGTAGAAGTCCTGCAATGTCAAAGAAAATTAAAGATAAATCAGAAAAACTGTTTAAAAAAATAATCACCAAAGAAGATATCGCTCAAATCAAGATTCAAAAAAGGGCAAGAGAGATGGCTAAAGAAATTATTCCCACTCAAGAACAAAGAAGAGAATGTCTACGTAGTATCATAAGTGATAATGAGATTGATCAGTTAATAAAAGACGGTCAGATAAAAAAAGCTGAAAAGCGATCTAATACAATATTGAGGAATTGGAAATGAATCAAAATATCATCAATGCACGCGTTACTTTTCGTAACTCACCAATTCACATTCTTGAAAAATTTACAATTAAAGACATGAATAATGCGTATGAGCAATTCAAAAATCATTCAGGATTGGATGAATGTGTAATTATTCAAACATGTAACAGAATTGAATTATTTGGAAAATCCAAAACATATGATTTAGATAAGATCAAGAAAACTTGGGCAACAATCACAGGACTTGAAGAAGAAACATTTAATGAAAATATGGAATTTGTAGAAAACCATGATGCATTACATCATTTATTGAAACTAACCTCAGGATTAGACTCGATGGTATTAGGAGAAGAGCAAATTTTAGGACAAATAAAAAAATCCATCACATCTGCTAGAGAAGTAAAAGCATCAGGACAACATCTCAACACGTTATTTGATAAAGCAATTCGAATTGGAACTAGGATTAGAAATTCTAGTGGAATTGGTGCAGGAGGAATTTCAGTTGGATCCATGGCAGTAAAGCTTGCAGAAGAAAATATTGATGAATTAAAAACAAAGAAAGTATTACTAATTGGAACAGGAGAAGTATCAACTCTTGTTGCAAAATCATTAGAAAGGAGAGGCTATGCATTTGATGTTACAAGTAGAACAATAGAGAGGTCAAAAACATTTTGTGAAACAATGGGCGGAAATCCAATCAAGTTTGAAGCAGTTCTTTCAGGATTTGATAATTATGATGTGATTTTTGTAGCAACAACTGCACCATACTTTCTTGTTACAAATGAAAGAATTACAGAAGCTATGAAAAATAAAAGTAAAGGAATAATGATTTTAGATTTATCCAACCCTAGAACAGTTGATGAAAAAGTTGCAACCATTGGAGGTGTGAAACTGATGAATCTAGATCAAATTGCAGAGATGGTGGAAAAGAACATGAATGCGCGATTAAACAAGGTAAAAACCGTTGAAAATATAATTAATGAGGAAGTAATTGTATTAGAAGCCTCAATGAAAAGACTAGATGCAGAACCACTTGTAAAAGATGTATTCAAGAACATAGAAAATCTTAGAGAAAAAGAATTACAAAAAGCACTTCAAATGCTTGATGAAAAAGATGAGAAAAAAATTAAGATCATAGAAGAACTAACAAAAGCAATTGTAGAAAGTATTGTTTCAACTCCAATGAATAATATCAGAAAAGCATCAGAACAAGGCAATCCTGAGGTTGCAGAGTTGGCAAGTAAACTATTTGACTATAAAAAACAAAAGCAAGTAGACTAAGATTATATTTTACCTAAAATGAATTTCACTATGTCATTTCCAACTAGACGTCTGCGTCGACTGAGAACATCAAGTAAGATGAGAGAACTAGTTCAGCAAACCACTCTATCTCCAAAAGATTTCATTTGTCCAGTATTTGTTCAAGAAGATTTGAAAGAAAGAATCAAGGTAGAATCAATGTCAGAAATTGAAAGACTACCATTAAGTGATGTCAATGATGAAGTTTCAGAAATAATAGATTTAGGGATTCCTGCAATTATGTTATTTGGAATTCCATCTCAGAAAGATGAATCTGGAAGTTCAGCGTTTGATAATAATGGAATTGTTCAAAAAGCAATTTCTCAAATCAGAGAAAAATTTGGAGATAAAATAGTAATCATGGCAGATGTTTGTCTATGTCAATTTACATCCACAGGACATTGTGGAATTGTTCAAGGAGATAAAATTGATAATGATATCAGTTTAGAAACACTTGCAAAAATTGCAATTAGTCAAGCAAAAGCAGGAGTAGATACGGTTTCACCATCTGCAATGATGGATGGTCAAGTTGCAGCTATTAGAAAAGCACTTGATAATGAAGGGTTTACGGATGTATCCATAATGTCACACTCTGCTAAACATCGTTC
>CALFHG010000023.1 GCA_937875805.1 uncultured Nitrosopumilaceae archaeon | reverse complement strand
TCGTTCATTTTGGAAAATACTTTCCCCTGATGGCACAATGACTAACATTGGAGATTTTAATTTTGCAAAATATCCAAAATTAGAAGTTTTGGCAAAATATGAATCTGCAAAAATTCGTAAAGTAGACCAACCACCACCACATGTTGCACTAATGAAAAAAATGGGTATATCTGATTATGAACCCGCATCTGATTCTGGAAATATGAGATTTTATCCTAACGGTCGTTTGATTAAATCTTTGATTGAGCGATATGTTACTGATAGAGTTAAGGAATATGGTGGATACGAAGTTGAAACTCCAATCATGTATGATTCAGAACATCCAAGTATGGTTAGTTATTTTAATCGATTTCCTGCAAGACAATACAATATTGATTCTGAAGGCAAAAAACTCTTTTTGAGATTTGCTGCATGTTTTGGACAATTTTTAATGGCAAATCAATACCAATTATCCTACAAGAATTTACCATACAAACTCTATGAACTAACTCGTTATAGCTTTAGACGAGAACAATCAGGTGAATTAGTTGGTTTAAGGCGATTAAGAGCATTTACCATGCCTGATTGTCATGCATTTTGTAAAGATATGCCACAGGCAATAGATGAAATTAAGATTAGATTTGATCTTTCTCAAAGTGTACTCCAAGAACTTGGAATTGATGAATCTGATTATGAAATGGCAATTCGATTTACTGAGGACTTTTATGATGAAAATAAATCCTCCGTTGAGGAATTAGTGAAGAGACACGGACGACCTGTTCTAGTTGAAATGTGGAAAGAGAAATTCTTTTACTTTGTATTGAAATGGGAGTTTAATTTTATTGATGGGCTTGGCAAAGCATCTGCTTTATCAACTGATCAGATAGATGTAGAAAATGGAGACCGATATGGAATTGAATTTGTTGATGAAACCAATACAAAACAAAATCCAATCATCTTGCACAATTCTCCTAGCGGTGCAATTGAGAGAATAATTTATGCGTTATTAGAAAAAGCTGCAAAAGATTCCTACGAGGGACGAAAACCCCAATTTCCACTTTGGTTAGCTCCAACACAGGTTAGAATTATTCCGCTCAAAGAAGAATTTAATGCATTTACTGAAACTCTTACTGATAAAATTTCAGCAAATGATATTCGTGTTGACATTGATGACAGAAATGAAAGTATTGGAAAACGAATTCGTGAAGCTGAAAAAGAATGGATTCGATATATCTTGGTAATTGGTGACAAGGAAGTTAATTCACAAAATCTAAGTATTCGTGATAGGCAAACTGGAGATGTTAGAGATTTGTCATTTGATGATTTTATTAATGAAATTAAAGATCAAACTAAAGGAAAACCATTCACTAGTTTGAATCAGCCGAAACTTCTCTCAAAGAGACCCAATCTGATGGTGTAAAAAATGAGTTTCCTTGATCTATACATGAACAATAATCCATTAATTACTGCCTCAGATGATGATTCTGAGCCTATAGCAACCATTTTTGGAATACCTTTTGATTCCACTCATTCTTACAAACCTGGTTGCAGATTTGGCCCTGATGCCATTCGTGATGCATTTAACAACATTGAAATTTTTCATCCTGAACTTGGAATTGATTTAGAATCTGCAAATATTGAGGATTTGGGAAACACTCGTCACACAGTTGTTGCATCTGAAATGATTGACATGGTGAAAAAAATTACAACTGAACTTGTTTCAAAACAAAGACAATTGTTCATTTTGGGTGGTGAGCATTCTATTACATATGGTACGTATACCAGTTTTCCAAAAGAAACTGGATATGTTGTTTTTGACGCACATTATGATTTACGTGATGAATTTGCAGACATTAAACTAAGCCATGCATCTTATCTGAGAAGAATAGTTGAGGAGAGAGGCTCTGAAAATATTTTGCATGTTGGTGCAAGAGCTTTTGTTAAAGAAGAATTAGAATTCCTTACAGAAAATAAAATTAAAACCATTACTGATAAACAAATTAGAGATGGTAAGGGACCTAGTCTTCTAAAAGACCATGTCTCTACATTTGATACAATCTATTCAAGTTTTGATCTTGATGTTTTAGACCCTGCTTATGCTCCTGGTGTGGGTAATCCAGAAGCTGTAGGAATTACTTCAAGAGAACTATTTGACATGATTCATACTTTACAAGAAACTAAAGTAACTGGTGTGGATATAGTAGAGTTGAATCCTTATCATGATAATGGTTCTACTGCATCTTTGGCTGCCAAAATTATTTCCACTTTAATTGCAATCAATCTTTCTCAACAAAATTAAATATTTTTCATAATCTGATGATTTAATTTTATAAATATTGTAAACATCATTCCAAAACTGATTAATCACACATGTGTTAGATTCATTAATCTCTCAAAATTATTTTTGTACTTTCATTAAATATCGCTATTCTGTAAAATCAAATTAATTTTTGATTAATTGTCCTGTTTTAGCCTATTTTGCCTTATTTTCACTCCTGTTCACTTTATTAGATGGTATTTTGGGTGTATCACGTGCTAAATAATCTGCGCGATACTCTTCGACCTACTTTGGAAAAGATTGGAAAAGGATTTGCATCTACTGGATTGTCTGCTAATTTTTGGACTTTTGTAGGGTTGGGCTTTGCATTACTATCTGCTGTCGTTTATGGAATGGGAATAGAATTTGGATTAATTATTGGCGGTGTATTATTACTTGTTTCAGGATTTTTTGATATGATTGATGGTCAGGTTGCTAGGGTCACTGGAAAGACTTCAAAAAAAGGTGAATATCTTGACTCAATGTTTGACAAGATTGCTGAAGTTGCAATATTTTTGGGGATTCTAGTCGGTGGATATGTAGAACCATACCTTGTATTACTTGCAATTACTCTATCACTATTGGTAAGTTACGCAAGATCAAAATCTGATATTATTAACATAAAACTTCAAGGTATCGGCATTGGTGAGAGAGCTGAAAGACTATTGGTAATTGCAATTATTGGGATTATTGGTTTTATGGATTATGCTGTGATTATTGTAGTGATAATTGCTGGAATCACATTGATACAAAGAATGATTTACACTGCAAAAAATATTAAAGAATAAAAAAGCAAGGATTGACAATTCTCATAGTTTTTACATCCCTATACTGGTAATCTGTTGCGTGATTCCAAAAATCGCGATTACCAAATCTGGTAATCAAAACGCAAAATTGAAGAACGGATTCTCTCCATTCTTCATGGGGTTGGAAGGACCTATTCAGTTCTTTCAATCTCAATTTTAATTATTTTTAGAAAAAAGTCCCTCTATTGTAATTCACCATGTATTTTGATCGACTAAATGAGGAATTCCTTGAGAACCTGTTTGGTATCTGGCGAAATCACTAAAGGCGAATTTAACAAAATGAAATAAGATTTGGTATATTAGATTCTAAACTCCAATACGCTTAAGTTAGTAATTTTTATAGAAAATTCATGAGATTATTTGAATCAAGAATTGTTAGAGAATTTAATCATAGACAAAAAAAGATTACAGAACAATTAGATATATCTGAAAAGT
>CALFHG010000022.1 GCA_937875805.1 uncultured Nitrosopumilaceae archaeon | reverse complement strand
AACAGAAGGAGTAATAGATGCAGGACCAATACTTATGCGAAGATCAGGAGATACAATTTTTGCAGATGTCACTATCTCATTAAGGGGAGATACAAGTTTCGAAAAAGCACATGAAATTAGTGATAATGTAGAGAAAAATATTAAAAAGAAAATACCAAAGGCCTCAACAACAATACATTTTGAACCAAATTGGAAAGATGTGCCATTGGATGCAAAAATCTTAGAAATAGCAAAAGGTGTAGGAGGGGTTAAAGGAGTTCATAATGTTATCACACATAAAACAAAAGGAAAAATATATTCTAATTTACATGTAATGGTAGATAGAGGAATTGATTTAGAAACAGCCCATAAAATTTCTGAAATAATTGAGCAAAAAATTCAAGAACATATTCCAAACATCACACATGCCACAATCCATCTAGAACCATTTGTTACAGTTCCAGAAAATTTCAATGTAGAAGATATTGAAACAGAAGAAAAGATCAAAACAATATTAGAAAAATACCCAGACATTAAAAAAATTGGTCGAATATTATCTTTAAAATTTGAAAATATTCTTAAAATAGATATTGATTGTTCATTTGACAAATATTTGTCAATAGAAAAAGTTCATGATTTGACATCAGAAATTGAACATAACATTAGGGCAGAAATCAAAAATTCAGTAATTACAATACACCCAGAACCTATCTAAATTAGAATTCCAGTTAGATACATTACAACCATTCCTACAGATATGCCAGATACTACAGATACATTTGATAGATTATTGTTACATTCTACTCGTATCATATTCAATATGATAATAATTACTTGAAATATTGCACCTGCTCCAATTGAGAGAAATATTACAGAAGAAAACGGTGAGTATGCAAATCCTCCTATCCAGGCACCAAAAATAGCAGGAGAGCCTGCAATCAGTCCCATTAATGCTAGTTTTCCAATCATTTTCCTCTCTCTAGACATTGGTGCTGCAATTGCAATTCCTTCTGTAGTATTATGCAAGGCAAATCCTATAATCAAAAAGGTACTAAACGCAATAGACCCCATCCCTACAGCTGCACCAATTGCAAGTCCTTCACCAAAGTTATGTAGTCCAATTCCTATAGAAATCATCAATGCAATAGCAACAGGTTTTGTAAGTCCAGATGACTTGGATGTTTTTAATAATTTTTCACCTGCATAGTATAATCCAAGAAAAGAAAGGATGGTGACTGTAGCAACTAGTAGCCCACCATTGAAGACATCTGCAAGATTTTCTTTAGAAACTTCTAATGCTTCCTCAACAGCATCTATACCCAAAAACAACAAGAGTCCAACAGTCAGTGCCAAAAAGAAATGATATTTTTGCTTACTAATTCTTTTAATAAATGGAAGCCACAACAATCCAATCATTACAGGAATAATTCCAACATAGGTTCCAATAATTGCAAAGAACCATGCCAATTCAAGACTAGGTTTTACAGCAGGAGCTGCAGCTTCAATTTCTTTTTCAAATCTAGTTCCATCTTCAATAGTAATTCCAATTCTATATGGCTCTGCTTCATTCCATTCAAATGGAATTCTAACCAGAGCTGTTTCATACCGATTCAAATATTTGTCAGGTTCAACTGCTGCAGGCTGTATTCTATCATTAATGTCTGCCATTGCAACTTCGACTGATATGGGACCAGTGTTTCTAACAGTAACTTGAATTTCAGAATCTATGAAATCAACTTTTTCAATAGTTATTTCAGGTAGTGGAATACCTAAATCTAACAAATCAGAGCCAGGACCAAAAATGTATGCCATCAATATAATCAGAAATAAAAATGGAATTACACCACTTGCTATTAGTTTGACTTTTGATGATTTAGTACTAACTTCCATAATCTAAATCCTGATTACTTTTTTTGTTAGAATCATTTACAAGAAATATTCCAGTCCAACCTTTTTCTGAAAATTCAACTTTGTGAGCATGAAATAGATATTTGCCTGGGAATTCATATTCAAACTCCATAATTCCACGCTCAGTTTGAGATAGAGTAATCATATCAGTGTAAAAAGATGGAACTAGATCAGTTCCAGTTGGATAATATTTGTACAAATTTCCATGAAGATGGAAATTGTTTATCGGATCAAACTCTACCATGTTGACAACGTAAATTCGAATTAATTCATCCGTGTTAATCTGGATAGGATGGTGTTGATAGTAAAATGGAACAGTGTTTGCAGCATAAAAATTATTTTCAGTATCAAAATCAGTATCTAATCCATTTAACACCATAACCATTTCATCAGCAGGTGGACGTTCTTCTTTTGGATCAACAATGAACACACCATAAAGGCCATGAACAATGTGCTCCTCTAATGGCATTACATGACAGTGATATGGATGAACCCCGACAGGTCCAGCTTCAAATTCATAAACAAACTGACCCCCGTTTCCACCTACAGGTTCAAAGACACCATCCATTCCAGCAGGATGAATTCCATGAAAATGCATGGTGTGTTCTTTCTCTCCATTATTGATGAACTTGACTCTAACAATATCTCCCTCGGTTGCTCTAATTGTTGGTCCTGGAACTGTTCCATTAAAAGTCCAGACATTGTAAAATATTCCAGGAGAGACTTCCATAATTTTATCATCTTCAGCAATTATTGTAAATTCTCTTAGAGTAGTACCATCAGATAATTGTGAGACTCGTCCATAGTTGAAATCTCTCAGATATTCCATCGGATCAAACTCTACAGTAGATACAGTGTATAATGGATCTAAAATTTCACCAGTTGTTGTCACCATAGCTCCTGAGTGAGTAACAAATGTTTTAGATTCAGATTGAGCATCAGAAAAAGTTGTAAAAAACACCACCACTGAAAGCCCTATCAAAATTGAGAGTGATAAAATCATAAGAGTAGAACGGTGAATTTGCAAGATATTAAAAATAATGAAAATCTTTATTTAAATTTACCCTAAGCTAACTTTTTTAGCCCAATCTAACTTTTTTGTAAAAGACTAACAAATTTTAAAAAATTAGGTTTAAAGTAAAGATAATCAGCCTAAATATGTGCCAAAACCAGGATTAATTATTGTAATTTTTGGATTATTAATTGTTGCAGGATTAGTAGTATCAATGGTTGAAAATCAAATAACATTGGAGGGAATTAATCAAGGGAATGGAAAAGTCAGTTCGATTGAATCCTTAATCACTTCAGTTGATATGGATAAAGAAGAATCACCTATTGGGATTTTTGCAGTTCAAATAATGGAATTTCAAGAAAATGCAATATCTGCAAAAATATTAGATCCTTCAAATATTGAAATTATTTTTGAAAAAATAAATAAAGAATCCTTTGAAAAAGAATTTGATGTGTTTAAATCTGGAACTTATCAGTTAATTATTGAAAGTTCTATAGATAATGAAATTTATGTATCCAGTGCAATTGGATCACTTCCTGATGCAGATAAAAAATTTATTCTATCAATAATTTCCTTTAGTGTTCTTATCGTAGGGATGATAGGAATAGCTGCCATTGCAATAGTTGGAATTAAAAATAGAAATAGATCAGTTTAGGTAACTATCCATTTTTTCTAATCCATTAATAGCTACATCAAAATTATCATTATTTTCCATTATACTTGCAAGCTTCTCAGAATTTGCAGTTAGAACACATTTTCCATCATCAGAATGTTTTGAGATAAATCCATGTTCAATCAAATAGGATAATCTTTCAAGAACTTCAGATTCAGGAACTGATGATTGTTCTGCCAAAAATGAACATTCTTTCTCCCCATCCTCAAGTTCTGCCAAAATAGAAGAAGTGGTTGGATCAAACATACATTCTACAATTTTTTCACGATCAAAACTATCACTCATAATAAAATGTAAAAGTTTTGAAAGTTATAACTTTTTGAATATATTATTCAATAAGATAATTAAGAAAAAGATATTTCAAAAAACATGCAAAAGCTCTGTAGTAAGGACCCATCTGGGAAAGGAATACACTGTTTTTGTGTGGAGATTGATGCCCAAAGAGGAGTCAAAAAATGTTGCAAATGTAATCTATGGAATGTTCAAGGTAATGACTGGACAAGTGATGAGGACTTTAGATAATTAAATTCAAAAAAATAACAAAATTAGGCATGATCGTAAAATCTCAATGAGATCATATTTCAAAAATCATCTGATTTGATGCCTAGCATGGTTTTTATCGGGGATTCTGTGAATTTTTGAATACTTGAGCGCACAAGAATACAGACACATTGTAAGAATTGTAGGAAACGATATCCGTGGAGAAAAGAAAATGGTTATTGGATTAACTCAGATCAAGGGTCTTGGTTTTAACTTTGCAACAGCTATTCTAGATATTCTAAAAATAAAACCAAATTCTAACATAGGTAATCTTACAGATGAAAATGTTCAAGCAATTGAGAAATTAATCTTAGATCCTATTGCAAGCAATGTTCCAGTCTGGTTCATTAACAGAAGAAAAGATATTGAAACTGGTACAGATTTACATTTGTTAACATCAGATATTCCATTTACATTAAGAAATGATATTGAAAGAGAAAGAGTCACTGTAAGTTGGAGAGGTTATCGTCATCTAAGCGGTCTTAAAGTTAGAGGACAAAGAACTAGAACTTCAGGTAGAAGAGGAGGAGCAGTCGGTGTTGCTAAAGGCGGATTGGCAGCTCCAGTTAAGAAAGGAGGAGCAGGTGCTCCAGCAGCAGATGCAGCAGCAGCTCCTGCAGCAGCAGCTCCTGCAGCAGCAGCAGCTCCAGCAGCAGCAGCTCCAGCAGCAAAACCAGAGGAGAAAAAGAAATAGGTGTTATGAATGGGAGATCCTAAATATCCACGTAAAGCATGGCGAAAACCAAAGAGACCACTTAATTATGAATTAAAAATGGAAGAGCTAAAAACTCTCGGAACATTTGGATTAAGAACTAAAAGAGAATTATGGAAAGCACATACAGAGCTATCACGTGTAAGACATCAAGCTAGATCATTACTTGCATTAAGACAAGAAATCAGAATAGAGAAAGAACCAATCTTAATGAAATCTCTTGCAAGAATTGGATTAGTAAGTGGCGATGCAACATTAGATGATGTACTCAACCTAAAGGCAGATGATTTACTTTCACGAAGATTACAAACTATCGTTTCAAATAAACTCGGATTCAAAACACCATATCAAGCAAGACAAGCAGTAATTCATGGCCACATTATGATTGGTGATAGAAAAATCAACATCCCTTCTTACATTGTTACTGTTGAAGAAGAAAATAGTATTCATTTTACACCAGAATCAAAAATTCCAGAAATGTTAGAAAAAACAAAGAAGGAAGAACCAAAAGTAGAGATTACTGAAGAATCTGCTGAATCAACAACTGAGGCTACTGCTGAATCAACAACTGAGGCTACTGCTGAATCAACAACTGAGGCTACTGCTGAAATCCCAAAAGATAAAAGTTCTTCAACAGAATAATCAAAAAAATAGGCTTATCAGTAAATAACCCCAATTATAAAAGAGAATCATAATGTGTTCAATTATCGGTTACTACGGAAAGGATTCCGCAGCACCCATCATCGTAAAGGGATTAAAAAGAATGGAGTATCGAGGATACGACAGTGTAGGAGTTGCAACAGAATCAAACAATAAAATTGAATTAAAAAAAGGAATTGGAAAAGTTAATGAAGTTAATTCAAAAATTCAGCTAGATTCACTTCCAGGGAAAATAGGAATTGGTCATACTAGATGGGCAACTCATGGAAAAGTCACAGAGTTTAATGCACATCCACATCCTAGCAATTCAGGAAAAATTGCAATAGTACATAATGGAATAATAGAAAATTTTGAAGAATTAAAAAAACAATTGGAAGATGAAGGATATAATTTTAAAAGTGAAACAGATAGTGAAATTATTGCTAATTTACTTCAAAAACACTATGAAAAAACAAAGAATGTTAAAGAAACAATTTTGAAAACAGTTTCAGAAATTAAAGGGCATTATGCATTCGTTGCAATGTTTGAAAATGGTCAATTAGTTGCAGCAAAATTCCATGAACCATTAATCATAGGAGTAGGAAAAGATGATTTTTTTCTATCAAGTGATGTATTAGGATTCATAGAATTTACAGATGATGCAATTTATTTGGAAAATGGGAATTTTGTAATTTTGGAGAAAAACAAATTCCAGATTTTGGATTTTCAAGGAGAACATGTAAAATATGGAATTACAAAAGTATCTAAAGAATTTGGAGATGTATACAAGGGGGATTATGCACATTTTACGTTAAAAGAAATTCACGAACAGTATGAAACCGTATTGAAAGCAGGAGAGAAAACCCAAGAGGCAATAGAAAAGACTGCAAATTATATCAAACATGCAAAAAATATCTACATTACAGGTAGTGGAACCAGTTATAATTCTGCACTTATTGCAAAGCAAATATTTTCAAAATATGCAAAAATTAAAGCTGAACCAATCATATCGAGTGAACTTCAGTTTTCACCAAACAGTATTGAAGAAAATTCTATCATAATTGCAATATCTCAAAGTGGAGAAAGTGCAGATGTTTTAGATGCAGTAAGAATTGGGAAAGAATCAAATTGTAAAGTCATAGCCATAGTAAATTTAATGACATCTTCACTTGCTCGAGAGGCAGATGTGGTGATTGGAATGAATTGTGGACCAGAAATCGGAGTAGCTGCAACAAAAAGTTTTACATCACAACTAGTAGTGCTCTACAAAATTGTACAAAAATTGACTGACAATAAAGTAACAATTAATTTTGAAAAGTTCTCTGAATCAGTTTTAAAAATATTAGAAAATCCAACGAAGATTAAAAAAATTGCAAAAGTGTTAAAAGATATCTCAGATATCTATGTACTAGGAAGAGGGATTAATTATCCCATTGCAATGGAGGCAGCTTTAAAATTAAAAGAATTGACATACATTCATGCGGAAGGAATTCCAGGTGGAGAATTAAAACATGGACCTCTTGCATTAATGGATTCAAACGTATTTGTAATTATTATAAATCCAAATGATTCTACATATTCAGACACACTAACTAGTGCAAGAGAAATTAAAGCTCGCGGAGCAAAAATTATTGGAGTTTCAGACATAGAAAGCGATGTTTATGATTATTGGATAGAAATGCCAAAAATAGATCAAGTATTGTATCCAATTTCAGAAATAATTCCAATTCAATTTTTATCATATTATGCAGCCCTTGAGAAAAATACAGATCCAGATTATCCTAGAAATCTTGCAAAATCAGTTACTGTAAAGTAAATAATCTATGATATTCTTTTTCGGCCAGCTCTAAAAATTTTGTAGAATCATTTCCAGTTTTAATCATTGAAGAAATAATACTTCCACCAGCTCCCACTCCTTCTTTTCCAAATCCTTCGGAAAATGCTTTCAAGCCAGCGTACTGTGAATTTTCCAAATCTGGATTTACAGCGATTGCAGGAATATCAGCAATTTGTTTTACAAGACTAGTGAAATTTGCGCCCTTATCATCAGTAATGTAGGATGTAGTTCCAATGACAGTATTTTCTTCATTAAAGCCAATTTTTGCTGCAAATGCCAAAACGGCAGCCATCTGAGTTCCACCTGCCAGCATTACATTGGATATACTAGATGCAGAACTTAACATTCCAGCTACAAAAGGGATCATAGGATCACCTACTTTTGCTACAATACTGTAGGGATGATCTGAATCTATTCGTTCAAGTGCAGATTTAACAATTTTGTTTTTTAATTCAATTGGGTTGTTTGGAATGCTAGAACTTACTTTAGCATCATAACCTAATGCTTTCAGTACTGCTAAGGCAGTAGTTGTTCCACCAGGAATACTTTCACCAATTACTAAACAATCAGTTAAAGATGCCATACTTCGTCCTACAATTCTACCATAATCAACAGCATGAGATACTTGTGAGTCAGTCATTGCATCATCATTTAAAATATTTTGTCCATAAGACATACCAGTGTCAACAAATGGAAGTTGTGGAGAAATTTTACTTCCTGCATTAATTGTTAAATGTGGAATACTAGCTGATTCTAATGCGGTTTTAGTCAATAAACCAGGAGTAGGTTTACCATCAGGAGTCATTGGAATTTTATCAATTGTTTTACAATATCCATAATGAAGATATTCAGCATCTGCAGGAGGAGTAAACTGTATTGAATCCTTATCCGCACCTGCAAAAGTAATTCCAGGAATTTCACATGTTTCAGTATAAGATATTACAAAAGAAAAAAGAAATCTTTTAGATTTCATAGACTCTAGAAAACTTTTCCCCTGCTCTACATTCCCAAAGAGTTCAAAATTTTCCATAATAATTTCTAACCCATCATATCAATAAACTGCTGTTCAGTTCGTTTTTGCATCACGTGATTAGTGATTTTTTCTTCTCCAAGTGTAGAAATTTTAGAACCACCATAATTATGGCCTGAATACATGACTAGATTTTCATCTAAATTGTGTAAAACGTCAAAAAGGCTATGATAGAGATCTTTTACACTACCTCCAGGTAAATCGATTCGACCACAGTTTCCAACAAATAAAGTATCACCAGAAAAAATTTTCCCATCACCTACAAGACAAATACTGTCTTGAGAATGGCCAGGTGTATGTAGTACTTTTAATTTAGAATTTCCAAATTTAATAAAATCTCCATCCTTTACAGTGATTTCATGTTTTAATTCTGAAAATTCATGTTGTATGATTGGTGCTTTGGTAGATTCAACCATTGCTTCATTTCCCAAAGTATGATCAAAATGATGATGAGTATTTACAATGTATTTTATTTTTAGATTATTTTTTTTAATAATCATTTCTAATTCGATTAAATCCCAAGAAGGATCAATTATGATTGATTCACCAGTATCTTCATCTTCAACAATGTAAGAGAAATTCTGCATGTTTCCAACTTGAATTTGATGTACTTTCATAATATTCCCTCTTCAGCTTCAGGAGGAATTCCTATTTTTTCTGCAAACAATTCTCCAGTCAAATCTTTTCGTTTAGGAATTCCTTGTTTCATTTTGTGAAAAGTTACCGTCATGTCACATTTCGTGTAAATATTTGCGGTTTCTCCAGTTTGTGGATCTAATCCGGATGGGACATCAACTGCAAATTTGTAACAGTTTGTTTCATTAATGTAATTTATTGCAGAGGCATATGGTTCTCTAATTTCTCCAGATATCCCAGTTCCTAAAATTCCATCAATTATTACATCAGGTTTAAAATTAAATTTAAAAGAATCACCAGACATTAATTTTACAGAAGGCATTTTTTGTAAAATTGACCAATTCCAATTACTTTCTTCTGTTTTTATTTTATCAGGGCTGCCTAGGAGCATTACTGTAACTTTTGCACCATATCCTGCTAGATGT
>CALFHG010000021.1 GCA_937875805.1 uncultured Nitrosopumilaceae archaeon | reverse complement strand
TTTAAAAATTGTGCTTTCATAGGATTCTCATGATTTTTGAACATTGGATTTTGCTAACCCTGGTGGCAGCCTTGGAAATTGAAATGCCACATGTGGAATATTTGGATTTAATCCATAAAGGTCACGTAGATGGTTTGTTACCATATTATCCATGAATATCGTCAATATTTGCCATATTTGTGGCTTGCTTTACTCCTTTGATAAACATCTAACTCAATATTCAGGCGTTTTAGCTCAACTTGAACTGATCGCAGATCCTTATAGATTCGTGATTTTGATCGCTAATAATAATGGAACAATTGAGAAAGGCATGTTTAAGATGTAAAAAAGATATTTTAGAAAAAGATCTACATAAAATTGTAATTTATGTGGTTCAAGAAAAATTCACCGAACATCACTATGAGCATGTAGAATGTCCTGATAAATTTACGATATAATTATAGACTGGATTTATCCTTTGTATTCAAACACATTGTAAATTTCTCCAGTGGTTCTAGAACGATATCTCCATTCTCCATTCTCCCAAGATATCGGAACAAACTCCTTCTGTACTGTAGGATGTATTCTTTGAAATATGTCATTACCGATTAAAATTTGGTTGGGTTTTGCCATGTTTTGAATTTTAGATGCAATGTTCATTGCAGGTCCCATCAAATCAACATGTGAATTTTCTACATCTGCACCATATCGGACTACGATGTTTTGTCCAAAATCAACTCCAACTTTAACCATTAAATCTGGATAATCATATTGGTTCAAAATTGGATTGATTCCTTTTTGTATAATTGAAACCATTGATTTTGCACAATTCACAGCATTATCTGCTGCAAGGAGAGTATTCCCTTCTGCAGTAAAATAACCAATCACTGCATCACCTACAAATTTTAGTACATATCCATGATGTTGACGAATTACCGCTGCCATTTCTTGGGAAAATGAACTTATAATTATTGCAATTTTTTCTGCAGGCATTTCTAATGTCATGGTAGTTGAACCAACTAAATCTACATAGAGTACAACCATGTCTAATTTTGAAAAAACATGTTTTCTCAAAAATTTATCAGATTCATCAATTAATCCAGAATATTCATAGCCTTTCTTCAATGCACCCCATACACGTTTCTGAGTTTCTAAAATCATAGTTTCAGAATCTAATGTTTTTTGTTGATTTTTTCCTAGTAGCATATCTACAACATTGTTAGCTTGGTCAGTATCTACTGAATCTTGTTTTATTTTGTTTTCATCCTCAGTCATACATATCACCTCATTCTAGTGGAAAATCCACTCCGCATATTGGGCATCTTCCTCTTTTACCTCTATATCCCTCATGATAGTATTCTGTAATGTCTCCATTACAGTGTTCACACGGAATTTTTAACCCACTCATGACTAATTTCCGTTTAATCTATTTAGATTTAAGGATGAAGGTTTAAGGCGAGGAATTATCTGATATTGCCTGTGAGATTAGGTTCCAGATCATCTAATGAATTTATTCAGATCATAAATGAAAAAAATGAATCAATTCAAAAATCATATCTTCCAAGAATGATTGATTTTACAAAAATGATTGATATCAAAGTAATGATTGGTGATTCTACAATTACTGATCAAAAAACATTTGATCCAAAACAAGTCTCAGATTATTTTCAAAAAATTAATAATTCTCTTGAAGATTGGTCTGTCCAAAATGTATCAATTACAAACAACCAGGATGTTAGAAGAATTTTTACAAAATTTGAGATTAAAGAAGGCAGTTATCTGATATCAGGACATTTATCATTACAATTCCATGTATTGTTATATTATAAACCAGTTCAGCGTGTAATTGATTGTCAGAAAGAATTATCTGAAATTGTAGATTTAACTAAAAATGAACAAGAGCAACTTTCAGATAATAGTGATCAAATAGTTTTAAAAAAATTAAAAGATATGGGATACAAAGATTTTGATCACCAAAAATTATTTGAAGTATTTTATGAAAATGATGAATTTAGAGAAAAAGTATTTGCTGAAATTCAAAAAGATTCAGGTGTAGATTTTCAAGAATTATCTGAAAAAAAGACCAAGTTATTTTCAGAACTTGATTCGCTGTTACTTGAAACTTATCAAACATCACCTGTGTTAATTGATGATCCTAGATTGGTCGCAGGAGAAGAAGGATGTCTGTTGTCATTAGATTTAGAATTTATCAAAAATAGTAATCGTGAAGGCGTATTTGATCCTAGAAAGATACCTGATTCTGTAAAAGAAAATATTATGAGTAGATTATCTGAACTGGATAAAATTATTTTATCATAAAGACCCACGAAACCGGAAAATGAGATGTTGTCTCAAAGGGGAGATCCGGCTCCGGGATATAATTTCAATGAGAATTTTTAATTATTTAGGCATTTCTGATATTTCACGCATGAAATTTGAGTAAAGATGCAACTTTTCTGTAGAAGAAGTTAATTACACCAAACCAATAGCATCATTTCCAATGAATCCTACATATGATGAAATTTTAGCAGCAAACGCATTACGAGGAAATGAAATAAAAAAAACACCGTTAATACATTCATCAATATTTAGTGACTTGACAGGATCTGATGTTTATCTTAAAGCAGAATTTCGTCAAAAGACAGGTTCGTTTAAAATTCGAGGAGCTTATTTTAAAATTAAATCATTATCTGATGAAGAAAAAAAATACGGTGTAGTGGCAGCATCTGCAGGTAACCATGCACAAGGTGTAGCATTTGCATCATCCTTGGAAAAAATCCCATGTACTATAGTTATGCCAAAAAATGCATCCCCTGCTAAAGTAGCAGCTACAAGAGGATATGGTGCAAAAGTAATTTTGGAGGGTATCAATTATGATGAATCCTCATCTAAAGCTAAAGAAATAGCAAAAGAAACTGGTGCAACGATGATTCATGCTTTTGATGATCCTATGGTAATTGCAGCACAGGGAGTTATAGGATTAGAAATATTAGAAGACTTGGCTGATGTCGATGAGGTTTATCTCCCAATAGGTGGGGGTGGTTTGGCAGCTGGAGTATTAATTGCAATAAAAGAAAAAAACCCTCAAATCAAAGTCATAGGTGTTCAATCAAAATCATTTCCCTCAATGTATAATTCCTTCAAACAAGGCTCCATCACTGCAAGTGGCGGTGAAAGAACCATTGCAGATGGTATATCTGTAAAAATTCCAGGTCAATTGACATTTGTAATTATCAAGGAACTGATAGATGAAATAGTCCTAGTAGATGATGTAGAAATTACAAAAGCAATGTTCTTGTTAATGGAGAGAATGAAATTTGTAGTTGAACCTGCCGGAGCTGCAAGTTTGGCATACCTAATATCAAAAAAGCCTGCAGTAGGTAAAAAGGTGGTAGCTGTTTTGGCAGGGGGTAATGTGGACATGTATCTATTGGGGCAAATAGTAGACAAAGGATTAGCAGCTATGGGCAGATTACTAAAATTGTCCATTTTACTTCCTGACAGACCAGGTACATTCAAAGAAATTGTTGATGAAATAACTCTGGCCAATGCCAATATTGTAGAAGTAGTTCATGACAGGCTAAGTTCAGGAATTAATGCTGGTTCTGCAGGAGTAACTTTGAGTCTAGAAACACAAGGAAAAGAACAAGCAGAATTACTTATGAATGCATTAAAAAAGAAAAATATTTCATTTACTTTACTCACCTAAACTATTTGAATTTCTTTTTAGCAAATTTTGAAAGGCCGTCTTTTTTTAATTGATCCGATTCTTTCATAACTAAATTATGCTGATTTGATTTGTGTTCTTTTAATTTCTTTTTTAAATCTGGAAATTCATTAGCAAGTATTTTCATTGCATAAATTCCCGCATTACCCGCTTTATTCACTCCAACTGCAACAACTGGAGATCCTGATGGCATTTCAGTAATTGATAATAATGAATCTAATCCACCAAATGCCGAAAATTTTGCAGTGTCTGATTTTTTTGGATGTTTGTCATTGAATACAAGAATAGGCACTCCTATCACTGGAATTATTGTATGTGATGCAATCATTCCAGGCAAATGTGCAGCTCCACCTGCACCCGCAATGATAATTTTGAAACCCATTTTTTCTGCATGTTTTGCATATTCTGCCAATCTTGCAGGGGTTCTATGTGCTGATACAATTTGATCTTCGTGTTTAATTTTATACTCGTCTAAAATTTTTGCTGCCTCCTGCATAATTCTACTATCTGAACTGGATCCCATTATTATTCCAACAAGAGGTTTTTTTGAATAAGCCATGATAATAGAAAAAACAAGAGAGTAATTAACAATTCTATTACCGAATATCAGAAATAATTATTCTAAACAACATTAGATATTTTTAATCGATAAATACCAATTTTGTAATGGCAAAAATTCTTGGAATTATCGGAGGAGGTCAATTGGGGATGATGATTACAGAGGCAGCGAAAAAGATGCCTGAGGAGATATCTGAAATTATTGTATTGGATCCTACAGAAAATTGTCCTGCCTCACAAGTAGGTGCAACGCAAATAATTGGAGATTTTAAAGATAAAGATGCCATTATTGAATTGGCAAATAAATCAGATATTATTACTTATGAAATTGAATCTGGAGACAGTGATGTTTTAAAATCTGTTGAAAGCAAATCAGAAATTAATCCATCTCCTGAAACTCTAAAGATCATTCAAGATAAATTCTTACAAAAATCATTTCTGCTAGAAAATGGCATTCTTGTTCCAGAGTTTATTGAAATAAATGATATTGAAGATATCAAATCTGGAATAAAGAAATTTGGCTTACCTGCAATGCTAAAAGCACGACGAGACGCTTATGATGGCCGAGGAAATTTTAAAATTAATTCTGAAAGTGATGTACAAAAGGCATATGATTATTTTAAAGGACAACCACTTCTTTTAGAAAAATTTGTGCCGTTTAGCATGGAGGTTTCTGTTATTGCATCTAGAAATACTCATGGACAAATCAAAACTTATCCGCTAGTTGAAAATATACATGAAGATAATATTTTACGAGAAACAATTGCACCTGCCAGAGTTTCTGAAATTATTACAAAAAAAGCAGAACTGATTGCAGAAAAAACTATGACTGTACTGAAAGGTGCAGGAATTTTTGGTATTGAGATGTTTGTCACTGTCGATGATAATATTGTAATTAATGAAATTGCTCCAAGAGTGCATAATTCCGGGCATCACACTTTACAATCTAGTGAAACTTCACAATTTGAACAACACTTGAGAGCAATTCTAGGATTGGAATTGGGAAGTACCAAATTAATTTGCAACTCTATAATGTACAATATTTTGGGAAGTGAAGAATTCACAGGAGAGTATAACCCATTAAAAATATCCGAATCTGGAGTATTTTTGAAAATGTATGGTAAAAAAATATCAAAACCGATGCGGAAATTAGGACACATCAACATAATTGGAGAAAACGGGGAATCTATTGATACATTGTTGGAAATATTACAAAGAATAAAACCAAAAACAGTTGTCAAACCTTCCAAATAGATATATTAATTGATAAAATCAAAATTGAACATGGCCTTAACTCCTGCATTAATCATTACAGGTATTGCAATTGCATTATTGGTAGTTTATGGTATGGATGTTATTGTAGGGTATGGTTCAGAGGGTTCTGAAGGATTCATACCATTTGATCACAAAACAAGGGGTATGGGGTTGGGACTTCCAGCTTTGATATTGCCAATTATTGCTTATTTTATTTCTAGAAAAGAATCCTCCAAAAAATTAGGTATTATGATAGTTGTTGCAGGTGTATTGATCATAATAGGAGGAGCTGTGGTAATTGGAAATGCAGATGCCATGGAAGAAGCATCTGGACGAAACATATTATCTGAAACGATGCCATTAATTATTGCAGGGCTAGTTCAGATTGGTTTAGGCATACTTAAAATTAAAAAATCTTAGACGATAAGTAATGACTACTTGTGCTAAATGTGAAAATGACGTGAATAAAGTATATGATTGTGATCATACAAAATTTGAAGATTATTGTGTAGAATGCTATACTGAGCTCCACTATTATCTTACAGAAAGTGAAAAATCATGTTAACTGATAAAGAAATTGCAATTTATGCTCTAGGAAAAACAGAAGGAGTTCACTCTATTGCTGAAACTCTTGGAAAAGGGTTGGAGGATGAAAAATATATTGAATCTTGGAACAAAACTATGAAAATGTTGGGTATTTCAATGCCGTTAAAAGAATTGGAACAAATCTATAACGAATTTGCAAAAAAAATGGAAGAAATTATAAAATCTGAAAACATAAAACCTAAAAAATCTATTACCACATAGATGAAAGCAATAATTTTGGCAGGAGGTAGAGGAAAGCGATTAAGACCTATCACAGATTATATTCCAAAACCTCTAGTTCCAATTAAAAATATGCCAATTATTGAATGGCAATTAAAGTACCTTAAAAAATTTGGAGTTGATGAAGTAATAATCTGTACAGGTTACAAGCAAGAAATGGTGGAAAATTATCTTAATGTTAAAAAATTAGGAATTAAAATCAAATACTCTATTGAAAAAACTCCGTTGGGTACAGGTGGTGCAATTAAAAAGGCAGGTAAATTGATCAAAGAAAAGTCATTTTTTGTAATAAATGGAGATACCATTACAAACATAGATTTAAAAAAATTATCAAAAAAACAAAATTCAATTGCATCTATTGAATTACAAACTAAATTTGGAATATTGGAAACTAGTAATGATAAGATTATAAATTTTAAAGAAAAGAAAGAAATCCCAGATACATGGATGAATGCTGGAATTTATCATTTGGAAAAAAATATTCTTAAAGATTTACCAGATAAAGGAGATATTGAAAAAACAGTTTTTCCAGAATATGCAAAAAAAGGAAAACTCAACATTGTAAAATTTAAAAACGTAAAATGGTATTCTATTGATTCATTCAAAGATATGGAAGAATGTTCTTTGGAAGTAGAAAAAATAATAAAATAATCTCTAGAATTTTATGCACCAGTTCTATGTAAGGTGACCATCACATATGCTATTTCTTCCACAAAGTGTTCGTCCT
>CALFHG010000020.1 GCA_937875805.1 uncultured Nitrosopumilaceae archaeon | reverse complement strand
TAACTGATGAGAATCTTGACAAAGTTACTTACAGAATAGAAGTTTGGCAAAGTGGTGAACTTTTAGCTAGAAATTTGTTTTATGACATGGATGGAAGACTAGATGTTAAAATCAAACCACAAACTGGATGTGACGAAATTAATCTTCATGAATGTTCAATTTATGGTGGTTCTGAACATGTTAGTGCACCTGGTGCCCTATTTGTTCAAGGGGCAGAATGTACTGATGATAATTTAGATATTTGTGGAAGACCATCAATTACAGGTCCAATATTTGTTAAAGGTGGATTATACAAGATTAGAGTTGACATTGAAGCTGCTACTAGTCCAAGAACTGTTCTAGCAAATTTACTAAGTTATGAGACCTTTGTCAGTGTTGCACAAGAACAAAACTTTTCATTCCAAACTGCAAATGCTGAGGAAATCCCAGTTGTAGTAAAAACATACTATGACGATGTTGATAATTTTAAATTTGATAATTCAGATAATTCGATTTCATTTGATATGCCATTTGATTGGAATCCTGAATATGTAAACTTGGTACAAGTGGTACATGAAGAAGTCCGAGTTCCTAAATCATTTGCACCTTATGCAGATGGAAAACAATTCAAAGGATACGTTAATGGTGTTGAAATTGATCAGAGAGCATTACTAAATGATCCATATTCATCAGAGGATTCAAACATTGTTCACTTCTTAATTACCAAAAAAGAATTAGAAAAAATTAACGAAACTCTTGGTCCTTCTAATTATGATAATCTACAGATGGATTTGAAATTAGTTCCATTAGATGAAGTATCAAAAAGTTCTACTGAATTTTATCTAGTAAACACTGACAATTTTGAACAAGTTCCAACCACTGTAAACATTTCATGGGATGGAAAATATGGCGCAAATCAAGATGTTCCATTTGAGTTTACATTTTTTAATGAAAATAGAGAACTAATCAAAGATGTGAAATATGCCTATGTTGTTTTAGATGAATCTGATAATGAAATAGCACGAAATGACGGTGGTGATTCACTTGGTCCTGGAATTACATCCATTGAAGGATTAGATATTCAAGAAATCTATGTTCCTTCTGCTGGTCAAATTAGAGTTGACATTCTAGTTTATGGAACTGGATTAGATTATGACCCAACATATGCTGGAA
>CALFHG010000019.1 GCA_937875805.1 uncultured Nitrosopumilaceae archaeon | reverse complement strand
AAGTCTTTTGAAAATCACACCATCAATTACCAATCCAATTCCCATTATCACAACCATAATTCCAATGACTTGAGATACATCATTTAGAGAACGGCCAGCATTAAGCAAGAATCCCAATCCTAGGAAGGAAAATAGGATTTCTGCACCAATAACTCCTCTCCAAGCAAACGCCCAGCCTTGTTTAAAGCCGGAAATCATGTATGGAAATGCTGCAGGGATTAGAACTGCAGTGATTAGTTGACTACCCTTTGCACCCATGTTTCGAGCAGCCTCTATAAAGTGAGGATCAATATTTTTGACACCAGTGTATGTGTTAATGGTAACTGCAAAGATAGCTCCAATTGCAGTAACAAAAATTATTCCACCATCAGTTAAACCAAACCAAAGGATAGCCAACGGAACCCAAGCAATAGAAGGGATTGATTGTAATCCTAAAACTAGAGAACCAACTGTTTGATTGATCATTTCGATTCGCGCCATAAAAATTCCAAGTATAATCCCACCAGCAATTGCAATTGCAAGTCCAATAGATAATCTCCACATACTAGTAGCTATTCCATAAAACAAACTACCATCTGTAGCACCATATGCTAAATCTTCAGCCACATCATATGGAGATGGAAAAATATTATCAGGCCAAATACCAGACATTGAAATTATTTGCCAGACTACAATGATTCCAATGTAAAATACAATTCTATGAAGTGTGTAATTCTTTGCCATAATTATCACTATTTATTCTTCTTTACCTCAGGTCGTAGTTCAGCTAAAATGTCTCGTTGAAATTTCAATAGAGATTCATCTTCAGTTATTCTAGGTCTTGGGAAATTATTGTCAAATTCTTTTTTAATTATTGATGGTCGATTACTGAAAATTACTATTTTAGTTCCAAGTATTGCAGCTTCTGAAACACTATGAGTTACAAACAAAATAGTTTTTTTTGTCTTCTCCCATATCAATTGCATTTCTACTAATAGTAAATCACGAGTTTGTGCATCAAGGGCAGCAAATGGTTCATCCATTAGTAATACATCAGGATCCATTACAAGAGCTCTAGCAATAGCTACACGCTGTTTCATTCCTGTTGAAAGCTGATAAGTATACGAATCTGCAAATTTAGTCAGTTGCATCATATCCAGATATCTGTGAGATATCTTTGCACGTTCTTCTTTTGGAATACCGGCCATCTTTAATCCAAATTCTACATTATCTTGAACCTTAAGCCAAGGGAATAGAGCTCCTTCTTGAAATACCATAATTCTTTCAGGTCCAGTTTCAGTTACATTACGACCATCAAAGAGAATTTGACCCTCATCAGGTTGCTCCAAGCCTGCAACTATACGTAAAAAGGTAGATTTTCCACAGCCTGAAGGACCAACCAAACAGACAAAGTCTCCAGCCTCAACCTTTAGATTTACTCCACCAAGTGCCGTGAGTTTGTGTGAGTCATGGCTAAAATATTTTACAATATTTTTTGCTTCAAGTTTGGTCATGTTGTATTATTTCCCTCAAGAGAATTTGTATCAAAGTAGTAAAAAATACCAGACAAATCATATCCATTTCTTCCAAGATATCCAAGTGCATTTGCTTTTTCTGCAAATGAATAAACTGAATCAGGCAAAGGGTCTGCAGTGATCACAATATTAGATAAAGCAACATCTACAATATCATCAGAGAGTGATTGACCCAGATGAGAATTTAAAAAATTATTAAAAATAATTCTAGTCTCAATAGGATTTTGATTAATCCAAGTTGCAGTTTCATGATGAGATTTTAATAAATCTATAATTGATTCAGGGTTTTTTTCTACAAAATCAGCATTAGCAATTAAAAGAACAGATGCAAATTCTTGATTTGGCCAAAGATCTTCTTCATGGAATAATCGTTTTCCATTTAATTCAGTTACTAAAATTGTAGCCCAAGGTTCTGGAATCCATGCACCATCAATATCCCCCTTTACAAATAATGTGTAAATATCAGGATTAGGTATATTGTAAACTATTACAGAACCACCTTTTTCAGCTGTTCGTAATCCATTTTCTGATAGATAGTGACGTAAGGAAACATCCTGAGTGTTACCAATTTGAGGTGCAGCAATTTTTTTCCCAGCAAAATCAGATGCAAAATTTATTTCAGAATCAGGATGAACAATAAAGCTGGCACCACCACTAGCAGCACCGGCTAGAATCTTTACATTGTGATTTTCAGAATTTAAAAATCCGTTAATTGCAGGGCCAGGACCCACATATGCTAAATCAATTGAATTGCCAAACAAAGATTCGATTGCTTGTGGGCCACTATCAAAAACTCTAGTTTCAATTGTTATTTGATCTCCAAGACTATTTTGAAAAAATCCATTCTCCATTCCTACTATTGGAATTGCATGTCCAATGTTAGGGAAATATGCAATACGGATTTTATTTTCATTTGACTCATCATTAGAAGTCACAGATACTATCAATACAGATATCAGAATAATGCCCACAATACTTGCAGAAATTAGCGATCGAGTTTTCATAAAACAGCGTTATATTTGTCGGTTAAAAAATCATCGAATTTTAGCTCAAGCTAGTCAGAAATTTTTTAAAAATAATTTAATTTACGCCCATCACAAAAGATAAATTCCAAAATACGACGGAAAAGATGTTTTATGACTCAAAAAGGAATTCTTGCATTTTCAGGCGGACTAGATACTTCAGTCGTTGTAAAGTATCTTCAAGATGAACATGATATGGACGTCATTACAGTTACAGTGGATGTAGGACAAGGGGATGATTCAAAAAAAATTGCAGCAAAGGCAAAAAAACTTGGCGTAAAAAAACACTATAACATTGATGCAAGAAAAGAATTCGTCAAAGATTACATTTTTCCATCAATTAAAGCAAATGCTCTTTATCAAAAAAAATATTGTCTTGCAACAGCACTTGCTAGACCATTAATTGCCGAAAAGGTTTTAGAAATTGCAAAAAAAGAAAAAGTAACATCACTTGCTCACGGGTGTTCCGGAAAAGGAAATGATCAAGTGAGATTCGATATTACATTACGTTCAGGTTCTGATCTTCCAATCATTGCTCCAATTAGAGATAAAAATTTAGATAGAGATACAGAACTAAAGTTTGCAAAAAAACATGGGATTGAAATTGATACTGTAGCAAAAAGATTCAGCATTGATCAAAACTTGTGGGGACGTGCAATAGAGGGAGGGGTATTAGAGGATCCATACACCGAACCACCAGATGATGCATTCATTTGGGTCAAAACAAAAAACTTGTCAGATAAACCAACATACTTGGAAATTAAATTCAATAAAGGAATACCAGTTGAAGTGGACGGTAAAATAATGGAACCAGTAAAACTAATTGAATATCTTAACAAAAAGGCAGGAGACGCAGGTGTTGGAATAGTAGACCACATTGAAGATAGAGTGGTAGGGATTAAATCTCGTGAAGTGTATGAAACCCCAGCAGCAACTTGCCTAATTGAAGCTCATGCAGATTTAGAAAAAATGGTACACACTAAACATGAAAACAAATTCAAGTCAATAATCGATGATGAATGGGCATATTTGGTGTATTCAGGACTCTGGCAAGATCCACTAAAAACAGATCTAGATGGATTTATTGAAACATCACAAAAACCAGTGTCAGGAACTGTGAAACTAAAGTTGTACAAAGGAAGTATCAGAGTTGTCGGAAGAAAGTCCATTAATTCATTGTATAGTCACGATATTGCAACTTATGGAGTAGAATCCACATTTGATCAAAGATTAGCCAAAGGGTTTGTGGAATTATGGGGAATGCAGACAACAGAAGCTAATAAATTACAAAAGAAAAGATCTACAAAAACATGAACTGCCCAGAATGTGATGCAATACTAAACATCCCAGAAGATGCCTCAGTAGGAGAGATTATTTCCTGCCCTGATTGTGGCGCTGACTTTGAAATCGCAAAAAAAGAAGGATCAAAAGTCGAGCTTAAACAAGCAGAAACCGTAGGCGAAGACTGGGGAGAGTAATGTCAAAAGTTTGTATTGTCTTTGACCGCTTAAGAACGGAAGAAAAGATGCTGCAAAAAGAAGCAATAGCACTAGGTCACGATGCATTGATGTTAGATGCAAAAATCACTCAAGTCAACACAGATAGTAAAAGAGAAGATTATGATTTTGGAAATGTTGTATTAGAAAGATGTGTTAGTTATTTTAGAGGACTTCATTTTACTGCCAGTTTAGAATTTATGGATATTCCAGTACTAAACAAGTTTGAAGTTGCAAATATTTGTGGAAATAAAATGTTCATGACATTACTTTTGAAAAAAAATAACATCCCAACACCAAAAACATATTTCTCATTTTCAAGTGAAAGTGCAGCAGAAAATTTAGAAAAAGTAGGATTTCCACTAGTCATTAAACCAGTAATTGGAAGTTGGGGAAGAGGAGTAATGCCACTCAAAGATAAAGACACCATGGAAGCAGTTTTTGAAATTAGAGACATTACAGATAGTCCTCATGATAGAATTTACTATTTACAAGAATTAATTCAAAGACCACCAAGAGACATTAGAATAATCACAGTGGGAGATGAGCCTATTGCAGCCATGTATAGAAAATCTTCTGGAGGATTCAAAACAAATATCGCTTTGGGGGCAGATCCAGAACTTTGTGAGATCACAAAGGAAATGGAAGATATGGCAGTAAAAGCATCAAAGGCCATGGGTGGTGGAATTCTAGGGATTGATATGATGGAAGATGAAAAGAATGGCTTAGTAGTTCACGAAGTGAACAATACAGTGGAATTCAAGGGACTGGCAAGAGTTGCACAACGGAACATACCAAAAGAAATGGTAGAATTTGCTATAAACTACGTAAGAAAATAATTATACTCCTTTAGAAGGTGTCATATCATGAAAGTAGGTGTTGTAGGAGCATCAGGATATGTAGGAGGAGAGACACTTCGTCTTTTAGTAAACCATCCAGATGTAGAGATCGCAATGGTCACATCAAGACAACATGTAGGAGAATACCTCCACAGAATTCAACCAAGTTTGAAAGGATTTACAGATCTTACTTTCTCAGAATTAGATTATGATAAATTAACAGACAAATGTGATGTAGTTTTCACAGCAGTACCTCATGGAACTGCAACTGAAATTGTAAAAGCACTGTACGATAGAGGAATCAAAGTAATTGATTTGAGTGCAGATTATAGATTACATAATCAAGACGCATATGACAAATGGTATGGTTGGGAACATCCACATCCAGATTATTTAGAAAAATCAGTTTTCGGAGTACCAGAATTACATAGAGATAAAATTAAAAATGCACAACTAGTTTCTTGTCCTGGATGTATGGCTGTAACATCAATGCTTGCACTAGCACCATTAATTAAAAATAACATTATTGATGAAGAACACATCATTGTTGATTCAAAAATAGGCTCATCAGGTGCAGGTTCTGGTTCTGGAACTGCTCATGCAATGAGAGCAGGTGTCATTAGACCATACAAACCAGCAAAGCACAGACATACAGGTGAAATTGAACAAGAACTTAGTGAAATTGCAGGACATAAAATTCGTGTTTCAATGAGTCCACATGCAGTAGATGTAGTTAGAGGTATTTTGTGTACAAATCATACATTTTTGAAAAAAGATATTGATGAAAAAGAACTATGGAAAATATATCGTCAAGCATACGGTGAAGAAAGATTCATCAGATTGATTAGGGATAAAAAAGGATTGTATAAATTTCCAGATCCAAAATTCTTAGTGGG
>CALFHG010000018.1 GCA_937875805.1 uncultured Nitrosopumilaceae archaeon | reverse complement strand
GTTATCGTTTTTTTAATAATGCATCTTCGGGAGTTTTGTTTTTGTTTGATTCCCAATGCCAATTATGATGTTTCTTCCAATGATTTTCTAATTCTTCAGTAGTTGGTTCTTTTCCTAAAGGGGTACCGCATAATTTACACTGTATCATTTTTTAGATCCTCATGTTTTTTCTTTTTTGATTTTATAACTGGATGACATTGTGCTGGCAAGTTTTCACCATCCATATTTTGTATGAAATTAATTTAGAATTAAGAGTTTGCTTTATTTGATTTAGGTTTGCCTTTGATTTGATTTTTTTTACTTGCTTGATATTTAGCTCTTTTTCTTTTTTGCTCCAAATCCAATATCACATATATTTTTCCAGTTTCACATAATTTCATCTCTCCTGTATAATCATCATGCATTGATTCAAAGTCTCCGTTGGATAATAATTCCCCAACAATATTCCATGCCATATCTTCAGAGACTTCAAACTTGTATGATATTGTTGAAACTTTGGTAAAGAAACCACTTTGAGAATTTCTCTTTACAAAACTTTCTACCTTTTGTTCTGTCGTCATACTGGGTTCTCGTTTTTTAAAATTTCTATATGGTTTTCTCTCTGACATTATTTTTTAATCACATCCTCTTGTATTTTAGCTCAATCCTTTACATGTAGCGTATCTGGATCATTGTTGCCTGGCAAATATTTATCTCCTAACATATTTTTCATACGCTCATCAAATTCTTCTTGTAATCGTGTAAGGTACATTTCAGCTTCTGTCTCATCATCTGGAATTCCTGTATCTGTATCAAAATTAAATCCAGTTGCCAAATGATAAAATTCTTCAAAAAATTCTCTACAGTCAATCACATCTGCTTTCTCATCAATTCTTACCACAAGACAATCATTGGCCATTCTAAAATTGAGGCATACTTCCTCCTCTATCATAATATCTGCCATAACTGACATGAGATATGCTACATATTTTGAGTCTAATTTTCCCTGATCTTTGTTTGAAATCCATAATTCATAACCCTCAAAGAAATTATCAAAGGTTCTAACTACAACATCTCTAATGATTGAATCAGGATTTGCCCATTTTGTTTTCCATGATTCAAAACTATTTCGTTCTGCATAGACTGTATCAAAAGTTAATTCTTCGTTAATTTGCTCAAATTCCCAAATTTGTTTGTTAGTCCACATTGGTGAATATTCTTGAATTAATTTTTTGGTTACTTGATCCAATGAATTTTGTATTTTTTTCTTCTGTTTAATCTTATCTTGTACTAGTTAATCTCTGACTTGAGAAATTCTATGGTGCATTCTGCCAGATCTTTACTTGAGTGTTTTTTAATATTGTGTTTACAATTGGGACAAATGCCTGAGTCTTCTTCTGAAAATTCACCTCCTATCTGTTTCATACAGCATTCCATTAATTCCTCAGTTGAATGCGACTCCATTGCAAGCTTACACGTTGGACATTCTGTCAATTTAATACAAATTCATCAAAACCTCATTCTTATTAAATTATATTTGATTTTTTAAAGAACTGTATATGCCTCTAAGTGAAAACTTGCAAAACAAACTTCATTGCATTTGTGGTAAGATGGTTAATTTTGAAATAATTAATGATATAGAATGTAATTGGGGTTCACATACTGTTATTCAATGCCCAAAATGTGAAGATCTTTTTTCCATTGATTGTCAATGTCCAGCGTTTCAAAGTGTTTTGAAATTATCTCCATTCAATGAACAATTTTTATCGGATAAAGAAAAGTCAAATTATCTAAAAGATTCTCATCTGAATTAAAAATTTGGCCACAGATAAAATTGATAATTGTTGGATATAATCCTAATTTTAAAATCATATTCTAACTATCCAAACAACAGAACTAATCCTACAATTAGCGCTGATACTGACATTCCCATCCAAATATAAAATTTTTTCATCATGAAAATATGTTAAATTTTCCGAGATTAATAGTTTGAAATTTAGAAAGCAAGCAAATTTGATATCTTTCATCATCGGCCCTTTGGGGGTTACATTAGATATCAAATTCGCAATCATCTTGCTTTCAATATTTGTATTGATTAGTATTTTCAAAAATTCTTAAAATTAACCATGTCTTGAATTTTGATCAAAAAGGGTTGAAAAAGTGATCCATTTTGAATCGACATTTCTTTGAGCCTGATTTTTTTACATCAATCATTTTGTTAGTTTTACTCATGCAACATAAAGAATAATTTTATCCTCATAGGAATATTGGATGTTATGGGTGAAAAATCTACTTTAGAATGGATTCCTGATTTTTCTCTAAGTTGGTCTGATTTTCAAGCAGAATCAAATCCTGCAATATTTGAAGACAGCCACAGTGTCATAAAATACCGATTTACTTGGACTGTAAATTCTGATAAAATTGATAATGATATTGTTTTCTTGATTGAGAATATTTCTCTCTTTGTAGAGTTTCATCCGTTATTATCTTGGGTACGTGCATCTGAAGCAAATGATTCACTACTAGGTCACCAACAAGGAAATTTCGATCTGTCTGAATTAGTCAAGCGTGAAAATCTTGTACAATTACAAGAGAAATTTTACAAAAGACACTTTTCCACAAGAGGCCAAAATGAAGAACAACAAAAACAATTTGCAAAAGAAGATTCTGGAAAAATGATTAACATAGAAGTAGAAAAATTACAAAACATCTTTGATGAAAAATCTCTTAAATATCAAAATGAGACAAATTATGGTAAAAATGTTGAAGCACAATCAAAATATGATTTGATTTTCAAACAATTGCGATCATAATTTGTTATATCTAATACTGTAATTTCAATTTATGAAAACTAGAAACTTTTCTAAATTCAAATGGAATGAAATATCTGAACATGATTCTGCTCATAAGGAAAATGAATTGGGATTTCAAAAGAAAAAATCTATATCTAAAACTTTTGTGTTATACGCTGTATCTTGAGATTATTAGGTTCTATGTTCTATAATTTTATTTTCAGGAACTGAATTAATATAATTTACTAGACTCCTGTAATATTTCAAGTGAAAATTTAAATCTCTAATTTCTGTTTGTTTTAATTCTTCAAGTTCTGGGCCAAAATCTGTTTTGTTTGTTTCAATGTGGTTTAATGTATTTTCATTTACTTCAATCATATGAAAAAGACTCTGCAACACTTCTCCCTTTGTAAGACTTCTATCGCATGATTTTTGAAGTAACGTTTCAACCCAATCCATATTCTTGATGAAAATAATTCCTATATTCACTTCAGAATTTGAAATTCTTTGACCTTTACTCTATTTTTTTTAAGTCTAGGCTTGAATCACTATTTTTTAGAATCTTTATTTTTTCTATCCATGATTTCTTTATTTCTTTCAATATCTGAATGAACCTCCACATGCTCGTAAAGATCCTCTTTTGAGTCAAACAATTGTTCGCAATAATAGCACTGATGCATTTCATAATTATGCTAATCTAAGTTAAAATGGTTTCTTAAAAAAAATCCAATTTTATCCATAATTAGGTGTAGTTATTAGTAAAAATAAATTGGTTGATAATCTGTGATAGATTATCTACCGTTTTGTTCTCTAACTTTTTGTGCTATATCTCCAAAAGGATCCTCATGCCATTGTTCTTTGTTTAAATCGGCTCCTAATGCTCCTGTTTTTGGCAGCAAACCTTGTTCGGCTGCTTGAGACAAAACTGCGTCTTCTGGGATGTAGTTTTTTTGGTTTTCAGTACCATATGCAATTGCGCCTGCCATTACTACAACAGCTACAGCTATTGCGATGTAGATTAATGCGTTTGACATGAAATAATATGTTGTTTTTTATATTAATCAAGTAAGAATACATTGCAATGCAGTGAACCTATTTACTGTGTTTCTAGTTTGATCTCTGCATTACACACTGGAATATCACCTGTTTGATTTTTAAAATCTTCAATTAATCGTAGTTGCATTTCTTTAGGATTTTCTGCAATAATTCTTTGATAAAATGATGTTTTTTGTTTGCATTCATCCCCTTCAAATTCAGTGTTGACATATTTTGCAAATCGCTCTTCTAAATTGTCTGTTTCTCCAATGTATATTGGATCTTTCTTTCTGTTATACAAAACATATACTCCTGGATTCTTTTTTACATATTGAGAACTCTCAGTCCAAACTCTCATCTTATCATCTAATAGTTCCATAACACTACATACTAACACTAGATATTAAACTCTTGATTTTTAAGTTCGAAATTGGTAAATAACTCTAAATGGATAAACGTGATGCTGGAGTTTTAATGGGAATTTTTATCGGTACTGGCACTGTTGTGGGGTTGGTCGTTCTCTTGGCAAATGACTTTATCAAAAATCCATTTATCTGATATTCTAAA
>CALFHG010000017.1 GCA_937875805.1 uncultured Nitrosopumilaceae archaeon | reverse complement strand
TATCATCTATGGAACCATCAGCCCACCATCCAGCATTATTCTTAATCCAGGCAGGGATTTTCTGTACAGGAGATGAACCGTCAGAAGCATAAATCTTGACAGGAATTTCTAGATAATCAGATGCCACACCAGGTACAATTCCTTCTGGAGATAAACCGTAAACCCATATAACATATTTTGCAGTTCCAGGTTTTTCTTTAACAATAAAATCAAGTGTAGCCAATCCAGATGGAGAATAAAGGAAATCTCTACCTTCTTCTTGAGCAAGAGATCTTAATGGAGTCAAGTTGTCATCTACAACAAGAAAATCATATTGAACTTGATTTAGAAATTCAGTATCATCATATTTACTGATAAATTTTATGATCCATTGTGTTTCACATCCTTCAACTAGATCATCAGGGCCGTAGAAAACATTAAGTTGATAATCAAAGTTGATTGTAGGTTTTTTTATGCTAGTTGATTTGTCAAAGTTAGTTTCACATCCAGCAGCTGCAAAATCAATTTCAGTTGATTTGTATTGAGTAATAGGGGATGTTTGAACATTTTCTTTATAATCTAATAAAGTAAAATCATATTCTGTTGGAGGTATTCCTTCTGAAACATGAGTGTATGTTTTAGCTTTTATTGGAAATGGGAAATCATCTACAATCCAAACCTTGCTCATTGTACCACCAGTTTTCCATCCTACTTGAACAGTTTCCCAAGTTCCTGCCGGAACTGTAATGGTTTCAATTGCCATTGGAAGAACTTGTTCTCCACCGATATTTCCAATTTTTCCCCAAGATATATCACTGAAGTTTTTAGGTCCTTTTCCACCAGAGCTGTTATCAGATGTTGCAAATGCAGATAACCAAACTATAGAAGATTTGAATGCTCCACGGTATAGCCCTAATTCTTCACTACCACCTGTTGGTTCTGGAGCAATTTTTCCAAGTTCCATTTCACCTACAATTATTTTATTTCCATCAAATACAGCAACTTCAGCTAACCATACAGATTCACTACCAACTTGTTTGTCACCTTTAATCCACATATCGATTTCAAACGTAGTGCACTCTTTGTAATCCACATAACACATAGAATAAGAAAAGAAATCACCTTGTTTGAGACCTTCACCAGCATACCAAGAACCTTCTTTATCAACACCCCCAGATTGGAATTGTGCAAAAGCTGAAGGACTTGCCAATAATCCAAAAAGTAATGCAGTAATTGCTGAAATTAGTAATAATGATGT
>CALFHG010000016.1 GCA_937875805.1 uncultured Nitrosopumilaceae archaeon | reverse complement strand
TTTGAGTTAGTTTTTTACAAGGTTCTAAAATTGCATCATGTTCTATTGAAGATGTGACCATATGTTTAGAATTAGCATCCGTGGATATTCCGATTAGAACAGTATTGTTTGATTCAGTACCACCAGAAGTAATTAAAATTTCAGAGGGATCAGCATTAATTAATAATGCAATTTGTTTCCTAGCTTTTTCAATAGCCTTTTTTGCTAATCTACCATATCTATGGATGGATGAGGCATTTCCATATTGTTCTTTAAGATATGGTAGCATTGACTCTAAAACATCTTCATGGATTTGTGTTGATGCTGCATTATCTAGATATATCAATCTGCAATCACATTAATTTTTCCGGGTTTATAGCCTTCTGGATCAACTTCAACAGAAGTAAAACCAAGCATCTTTAATTTTTCAGTGATTTGTTTTAAAATAACTTTATCAAATTTAGATAACATGTCTTTTTCAACTTCAATTTTTGCAGAACCATCAATATCTCTAACTCTAACTTGTTTCACGTTTGTAAGTTGTTTAACTATATTTTCACCATATTCGATTCGGATTAATTTTTCAGCAGTTACTCTTTGACCCCATGGAATTCGTGAAGCCAAGCATGAATTTGATGGCTTGTCAAATACAGACAATCCAATCAACTTGGCAGATTCTCTGATTTGCGATTTTGAAAACTTAGTCTCAACAAGAGGACTCCTAATTCCATTTTTTTTTAATGCCTCAATTCCAGGCCTATAGTCACCCAAATCATCTAAATTTGTTCCATCAACTATCATCTCAACATCATGCTCTTTTGCAACTTTAATGAGATGATCACCTAATTCCAGTCTACAATGAAAACATCGATTTGAATCATTTTTTGTAAATTCTTCATTATCTAATTCACTATAATCCAAAAAGATCTGATTAATCCCAATTTCTGAACAAATTTGTTTAGAGGTATCAAGTTCTTCTTTAGACAAAGTCTTGTAATCAGCAGTTACTGCAATAGCTGAACTTCCAAGTTTTTGAAATGCAGCGTATGCAACAAGTGCACTATCAACACCGCCAGAAAGTGCAATAATGACTTTATTTTTATCACCAAACCAATTTACAAGATCATCAAGTTTTGTCATTTATTGATCTCCAATTTTTCAATTTCTTTTCTCAACAATACATCTGTTTCTTTAATTGATTTATCAAGAACATTAGAGATTTTTTTCAAATCATCAAACTCTATTTTAAAATCAGTTTTTCCTTTAAATGATGATTTTTTGTAGTGAACTTGAAATGACTGATCATTCAAAGTTATAGAAATATCATGATTTGTTCTAGGAACAATAAATCTATCAGAATCTGAAATTCTAATTCCCAAGGTTCCAGTTTCTAAGACCAAAATGTCAATAATTTCATCAACCGTATCATTAGTACAAATTACAGAAACAAGGTTTGTAGGTCTACCTTTCTTTGTAATTCCATGATAAATTGAAACATCTCGTGCTCCTTTTTCCATAATTTTTTCAATCAAATTTCCCAAAATCTCACCTGAAATATCATCAACATTTGTTTCAAGTATTTTTACAGAATCCATTTCAAAATTATCATCAATTCCTCTTACAATTTTTAGAACATTAGAGAAAGTTTCAAAATCTTTTTGCCCTGCACCATATCCAATAGATTCCAACTTCAATTGAGGGTAATATTTTACAGATTCACCTACCAAATTCACTAAAATACAGGCTCCAGTAGGAGTTGTAAGTTCTTCATTTGCATCAGTTCCTTTAATTTCAAGATTTGAGTTTTTAAAAATCTCAAGAATGGCACTTGCTGGATTTGACATAGTACCATGTGAAAAAGTTACAGAACCACCTCCAACTGCAACAGGTAAACAAATGATTTTTTCATCAAACAATCCTAAATCTTCTAATGCAATTGTAATTCCAATAATATCCACTAGAGTGTCAATACTAGATGCCTCATGGAAATGGACAGATTCTTTAGGAATTCCATGAATTTTGGATTCTGAAGAAATTAAAGTATCAATACATGATTCTGCAAAGGATGTTGCTTTTGGGGATAATTTTATTTCTTGAGTAGATTCAATAATAGCACTTTTAATTTCAGAGCCTTTTCTTTCATGAATATCCTCATCAATTTCTAAAATCAAATGGAGAGATTCAATCCCATGTTTTTGGATTTTTTCAAAATCAATTTTTTTTATTGAAGAATTAGAAAGAAATTTTTCTGATTGTTTGATTCCAGCAATAACTTTATTTTTGTCAGCACCAAGATCCACTAATGAACAAAGAAGCATATCTCCAGAGATCCCAGCAATTTGGGGATCAATTACAAGAACCATGATTAAAAATTATCAAAAATGCTTATAAATTCGACTAATATTTCGTGAATTTCATTAGATTTAATTATTCAAAATCAATACAGATTTTCATGATTACTATAATTGGTTCAGGTAAAGTAGGTGGAGATGCAGCATTATTCTCAGCATTGAAACAATTAGATGATCAAATACTATTGCTTGATGTGGCAGAAGGACTCCCTCAAGGAGAAGCAATGGATATCAACCACATGTTATCTGAACAAGGAATCGATGTTGAGGTAAAAGGTTCAAACAATTTTGCAGATATGAAGGGCTCAAAAGCAGTTGTTGTCGTAGCAGGTTCTGGAAGAAAACCAGGGATGACAAGGATGGATTTATTGAAAATAAACGCATCAATTGTAAAAAGTGTAGTTGAAAATGTAAAAAAATATGCAGATGACTCTATGATAATTCCAGTTACTAATCCACTAGATCCTATGGCTTACATAACATACAAGGTATCAGGATTTGATAGAAGTAGAGTGTTCGGAATGGGAGGAATGCTGGATTTATCAAGATTTAGACAGTTTATTCATGAAGCAACAGGGCATTCACGTGATTCAATCAGAGCATTAGTTATTGGAGAACACGGAGAAAACATGTTACCATTGCCAAGATTTTCATCTGTATCAGGAATTCCATTATCAACTTTTCTTCCAAAAGAAAAATTGGATGAATTGGTTCTAAATACAAAACAAGTGGCAGCAAAAGTAATTGAATTAAAAGGTGCTACAGTTCATGCACCAGGCAATGCAATTTCTGCAATTCTAGAAGCAGTTGTAAGAGATAGAAAACAAGTCATTCCAGTTTCAACATATCTTGATGGAGAGTATGGTCATTCAGATGTAACAATAGGAGTTCCAGCAATTATCGGAAAGAAAGGTGTTGAGAAAATTATTGAGTTGGACCTAAATGATGAAGAAAGACAAGTGTTTGATAAAGCAGTTGAAAGTGTAAAGACTGCCATTTCAGGCATTGAGATCTAAGCATTTTTTTAGACTAAGTAATAAAATTCATCAATGGAAATTCATGAAATTTTACAATCATTAGAAAAAGGAAAAATTTCTGTAAATAATGCAAAAAAGCTTTTGTCCATTTATTCAATTGAAGAAGTAGAAGGATTTGCTAAAATTGATGTAAACAGACAAAAGAGAAGGGGGATTCCAGAAGTAATTTTTGCAGAAACTAAAGAATTAGATGAAATTAAAAAAATTGCAAAAAAAACTCTAGAAAAGACAAATTCAGTAATAATATCAAGAATTAAGAAAGAAGATTATCAAAAAATATTATCTTTTTCTAAGAAATTAAAAGTAAAAATTAAAACTGGAAAAAATTCATCATCATTGTTATTATTTAAAAAACCAATTAAATTTCATGGAGGAAAAGTAGGAATTATGACTGCAGGTACATCAGATATTGGAGTTGCTGAAGAATCAAGATTGATGTGTGAAGCAATGAATTGTAAATGTATAACAAGTTATGATGTAGGAGTAGCTGGGATTCAAAGAGTATTCCCAATTTTAAAAAAAATGATAAATGAAGATGTCGATTGTATCATAGTTGCAGCAGGAATGGAAGGTGCATTAGCTACGCTTGTATCAACATTAGTAGATATTCCAATCATAGGAATTCCAACGTCTATAGGATATGGATATGGTGGTAAAGGAATAGCTGCTCTTGCATCAATGCTTCAAAGTTGCTCACTTGGATTATCAGTTGTAAATATCGATAACGGGATAGCTGCTGGAGGGATAGCTGCAAATATTGCAAATAGGGTAATCAGAAAAAATTATTCAGGTTAGAATGTTAGACTAGCCAACCTCGTAAATGATATATAATATATCAAAAAGAAGGTGGGTAATTGGCTGGCAAACGTGTTGTACTTACTGCTGATCGCAGTTTAATGACAAATTATAGAGGGAATTTTCTTTATGGATTTATTGCATGTGGGCCATATGAGGTTCTACCAGAATGGGTTTTTGATAAAGTATTTTGTCCTTCAGTTGAGACCGACCCAATTACAGGAGAGGTAAAAGTTGCACAAGTAGGATTAAGAAGAATTGAGAGTTCATTGATTCAAGGCGGATATAAAAAAGAGGATGTATTCATGGCGCATCCTGAAATGCTTAGCAAATCAATAGGGCCAGATACCAAAGTTGTGGGAATTAATGTCATGGATCCATTAGGAATGGCCCCAGTTACGACAACAATGTCTCCAGAAAAATTATCTTATGTTGCAATGAAATTTAAAAGAATGTGTGCCGATATTATTCAACTAAAAAAGAAATATGATTTTAAAGTTGTAGTAGGAGGTAATGGAGCATGGGAATTAGCAAAATCAGACAGAATGAAAATACATGGAATTGACACAGTTGTTGTTGGAGAAGCAGATGAATTAGCAGTTGATTTATTCCAAGATTTAGAAAAAAATGATGCACCAGAACTAATGCATTGTTTTGTAAGGAATCTTGAAAACATTCCAATAATTGAAGGCCCTACAATTAATTCATTAATTGAAGCAATGCGTGGCTGTGGAAGAGGATGTGACTTTTGTGATGTAAACAAAAGATCAAAGAAGGATCTTCCATTAGAAAGATTACAACATGAGGCTAAAGTTAACTTGGATTATGGATTTGATTCTATCTGGTTACATTCTGATGAAATGCTACTTTATGGATGTGATAATAGAGACTTTGTTCCAAATAGAGACGCCATTGTTGATTTATGGAAAGGACTCAAAGGGTTAGGTGCAAATTTTGTTGGAACTACACATATGACATTTTCAGCAGTTGCAGCAGACCCTACATTGATGCAACAAATTTCTCACATTAATGAACAAGACAGAACTGGAAGATGGCTTGCAACTAACCTTGGAATTGAAACAGTGTCACCAGCAATGGTAAAGAAACATCTCGGAGTTAAAACAAAACCATTTGCACCTGAAGAATGGGGTAGTGTTGTAAGAGAAGGAGCAAAAATTCTTAATGATAATCACTGGTTCCCAGCTGCTACAATCATTATTGGTTGGCCTGATGAAACACCAGATGATGTTCAATTCACCATAGATATGATGAGTGACTTTAGAGAAATGAACTTTAGAGGTTTGGTGGCACCTTTACTTTACCAAGACTTTAGTGAAAAAAATTCAATGCATTTTGGAAACTTGAATGAAGCACAGTTTACATTATTTTGGAAATGCTGGGAAAATAACTTGCGTGTCATTAACGATATTATTCCAATTATTCTTAGAAACAAGACATACGGCGGAGCAATGAAAGTATTCATGTATGGAATTCTTAAAGCAGGAACTTGGGCAATTATGAGATATTTACGTGGATTGTGTAAAGATCTTTTCAACGGAAGAACTCCAGATGAAATTATTGACAAATATGCAAGAAGTAGATCTGTAACTGCACCTAAAATTCAAACAAAGAAATTATAGATTTTCAATAGCAAAATCGGCTATAGTATTTCTGATTGGAGTTATAGAAATAAAGTAAACTTTGTCTGCCCGTTCTACAGATGTAACTTTTTTGAATGACTTTGATGATACATCAAATTCATAAATTCCAGATTCAAGTGAACCCTTTGCATAAAGCATAAGATATGTTTCTCCAGTGGCAGAACCTAGTGGAATAAATGACATTACGTTACCTTTGTAAGAATTAATTGGCATTGTGTTTTTCATTGGTGGGGCAGCTGATGCCATATACATAAAGAGATCCTCAATGTTTTCAAATTCCTCATAT
>CALFHG010000015.1 GCA_937875805.1 uncultured Nitrosopumilaceae archaeon | reverse complement strand
GAAGAAATCACTTGGTCAAATGATGACTCTGCAGCTCATACTGTAACAAGTGGAACTCCATCAGGTGGTTCAGATGGAAACTTTGATAGTGGTTTGTTTATGGCAGAGGGTACATTCTCTGTAACTCTTGATGAGTCTGGTGAATATCCTTACTATTGCATGGTTCATCCTTGGATGATTGGTAATATTACAGTAAACTAGAATCGAAAAATCTTGGCTATTCAATATCTTGCATTAACAACATTGATTGTTTTGTATTCGCTAATGTTTATCGGTGGATATATTTCAGCTGCAGGACTTGGATTAACTTGTCCTGAATGGCCACTATGTCCTAATGGAGTAATGCCTTCAGAAGAATATTTAATCGAATGGATTCATAGAACTACTGCTGCAACTACTGGTGTACTAGTAATTTCAACTATGGTTGCAAGTCTTATCAACAAGAATGCAGATTTAAAAATCAAAATAACTAGTTCACTTGCAACTGTATTGGTAATTACTCAAATTACCTTAGGTGCTTTGGTAATTGACACAAAACTTCACGCAGTACTAGTTGCAATTCACTTGGGAATAGGAATTTGGTTATTTGCTATGGTATTACTAACTGTATTATTTGCATTTAGAATTACAAAACCCTCTAAATTAACTACTTAGATTTTTTTAAAACTTTTGGCAAGTAAATATACAATACCACACCTGTAAATACTAAAGCACCTGTGGTAATTGCACCAATGAATACCATTCCAAATGGACTTTGTGTTCCCATGTTAAATGTATAAGTTAGAATTTTATCTGTTCCTTCCATATCATACAAATCAATTTTAACAATATGATTTCCTATATTTTTCCAGACATAATCAAAATCCCAGTGTGTTCCTGTAACTAATGTTGGAGGAATCGTATCTACTTGCTGATCATTATAGTATACTCTGATCCCCATTGTAAAATTATCCACTTCATCATAATCAAACCCCTTTGTCACCTTGATGAGGAATTGCGATGGCTCATCAATTTGTGGAAATTCTGGCGCTGTGGCTACTTGGACTCTGTATCCACCATATGACTGCTCAGCAGAGTTGAACATTGAATGAGCATATACTAAATCAAATCCCGAATATGCTGAAAAAATCAAAACAAAGATCAAGAAAATTGATCGCTTTTTAGCCATTCAAAATATCCTGTAAACTTGACAAATATATTGTAAATCAATTCTGGAAGGAAATCTTCAAAACCTTTAAATCCTTATTGCTGAGAATCTCAATCGTTGACCCTTGTTACAAAATCCATTGATATTAAAACACCAGTAGATAGTGTTTTCACCTACTTTGCAAGACCAGAACATGTTTCTGACCAAATCAAAAATGATACTGTAGGAATGACTGTCATTCCAATGGATATCAAAGAAGGAATGGGTGTTGGTACAACTTTTAGAATTATCGGTGACTTTAGCGGAAAACGATTAGAGTGGGATTGTGAAACAACTGAATTTCTTAGAAATGAGAAAATCACTGCCGAACAAATCAAAGGTCCTTTCAAGAGATGGCAAATTACCAATGAATTCAAAGCATTAGGCAATAATCTTACAAGAGTAACCATGTCAGTAGACTATGCAATGCCATTTGGTCCTCTCGGAGCAATTTTGGATAAAGCAAAATTTGCAAAATCTGCTGAAAAAGGAATGGAGACTGCTCTATACAATGTTAGAGGATTACTAGAAGGAAACGGTTCAATTCCAGTATACATTACACTAGATGCATACCAGAAACTTTTAGCAGAAAAGAAAAAGATGAACGATGTTCCAGTTTCAACTGCACTTACCGCAATCATTGAAAAATACAATGAAATTCAAGCTAAAACACAAAACTAAATTTTCATTTCTTTTGAAATCTTAAGATTAATAACAACTCTGGGCTTGTTTATTTCTGTGGGTTTATGGCGCAGCCAGGTAGCGCACCGGACTCTTAATCCGGTTGTCGAGGGTCCGAATCCCTCTAGACCCGCTTTTAATTTTTAAAATTAAGAATTTTTAATAATTGAAATTATTCTTTTATTTTAATTTCAGTATATTTTTTTGCCAACTCTAGTAATATCTCAATTCCTAGTGGTTTTGAAATCACTTTCATCAATCCTTCCTTTACTGCCTCTTGACTTTTTGGTTCAAACTCTGAGAATCCAGTAACGATAATGACATTTGCAGTATTATCTATTTTCTTGATTTGTTTGAATGCTTCATATCCATCTAGAATTGGCATATCTCCATCCATAATTACTAAAGAAGGTCTTTTTTCTATGTATTTTTTAACTCCTTCCTCTCCATTTAATGCAGTTTCAACATTAAATTCATGTAATTCTAAAATTTCCTTGTATATTCCAAGTAAATCTACATCATCTTCTACAATTAGTATTGATTTACCCATCCTGAAATACAATACTCATACTTTATTATTAAATGATACCTATCTAAACTCACATTACAAATTAGCCATTCACAAATTTTCTACGATCTTTGATCGCGTTTATCAGTATACTATTATACATTTAGAAATTGTTTTAATATGCTGTTAAAATTTGATTGAAAAAAATACCGTGAACAAAACATCATCAATTGAGCATAAACAAATTTTGATTGTTTTAATTATAACATTAGCATCACTTACATTTGCATATCAATTAAGACCATTTCTTGATGATGCTCAATTTGCATGGATATCGATTCCATCATTTGCAATTATTCCATCTGTTCTGACAGGCTACTCTGTGCTTCTTGCAATAAAATTATTCAAGCAAAAACATTACCAAGCAAAGGCATTTTTGTTATTTGCTTTTGGAACATCATTTTGGTTTATAGCTGAACAAATTTGGCAATTATATGATCATGTTTGGGAAGGTAGTCCATTTCCATCTGAAGCTGATATTTTTTATATTGGTGCATACCCGTTTTTTACTGCATTCTTATTTATTTCACTAAAACCTGTCCTCAAATCAATTAATAGAAATGTTTTGTTATTTGCAATTGCATTATCTTTTTCCCTTTTAATACCATCTATTTTGGCAGCATATGATGACATACAAGGAGAAAATGCATTTGCAGTATCAATTGCTCTTCTATATCCATTATTATCTACAATGCAATTGATTCCTGCAATTATTGGTGTACTGTTTCTAGTCAAAAAAGGTGCAAATCTTTCTTGGATATTGATTTTATTTGCATTTATAATATTCACTGTTGCAGATACACTCTTTCTATTTACAGAGTTAGATGGTTCCTATTATGATGGACATCCAGCTGATTTGTTATGGGTTTTTACTTATACAATGTTAGTTTTTGCATTTCATATTCGTTTAAAAATTGCAAACTTACCATCTGCTGAAAATCAAGCAATGTTCTTTACTGAAAAAGTACAGTTTGAAACAATTACTAAATTTGGTATTCCATTAACTTTAGCTATTGTTTCTATGATTATTTCAATTTCTTTATTTGGTATAATTTTTATTGAAACTGATGAAGATGCTTCCACTAGTGGTTTAATGCTTGGAATTGTTGGTATACTGGGAATTTTTATTATTATTGTACTTACTCTCAACAAGAATCTTTCACGATTAGTTCAAATGCGAACTCGTGAATTAACTGAACAAAAAAATAATCTTGAAAATCTTGTAAAAGAAAAAACAGATGAATTACTTAAAGCAGAACGTCTATCTGCAATTGGAGAATTATCTAGTCGTCTTGCACATGACTTGAGAAATCCATTATCTGTGATGAAAATGTCTGTAGACATGTTACATCATGTCTCTTCAGATAAAAAAATCTCTGATCCTGAAGTTGTTAAACGAATTGATCTGATAGATAAGAGCATCAATAGAATATCTCATCAAGTTGATGATGTTTTAGGATATGTAAGAAATTCCCCTCTATCCTTAGCAAATCGTCTTGTATCTGAACTTGTTGAAACTTCTATAGAAAAAATCAATATTCCAAACAATATTGAGATAAAAATATCAGAGAGTGATGTAAAAATTAACTGTGATCCAGTAAAAATCGATGCTGTATTTATCAATCTTATTGTAAACTCAATTCAATCATTATCTAAAGGTGGAATCATTGAGATTAAAATAGGTAAAAAGGGTTCTGATGCAATTATTCAGTTTATTGATTCTGGTGAAG
>CALFHG010000014.1 GCA_937875805.1 uncultured Nitrosopumilaceae archaeon | reverse complement strand
TTTCGTTTAATTGATGCCTTTCGCGGTGCCATTTTTCTCACAGATTATGTAATTGTATTATTCTAAATTTAACGTTTGTGAGTAATAGATCATATATCATTTATCGCTTTACATGAGGATAATATATCATAATAACCAGATATTGTATAATCTGTGTATAATAAAATATCAGATGGTTGTTTCTAGCTACAAACTTCGTTTGTATCCAACGAAAAATCAAGAAAATAAATTGAATGACACAATAGAAATATGCAGAATCTTGTATAATGATTTTATTTTTGAATCTCACCTTGCATACAAGGAAGGTTACAAGATAAAGTTTGATGAATTGCAGAGAATGATTCCTGCAATGATTCCAAAAGATAAAGTGTACAGCAAGGTAGCCCAGATGGTTTTATGGCAATTTTATAACAATCTGAAAACACTGTCGGCATTAATCCAGAGAGGAAAAAGAACAGGAAATTTAAGATTCAAGTCAAAATCAAGATTTCATTCAATCAATTATAACCAATCAGGATTCAAATTTTTACCAGATAATAAGATCAAATTCTCCAAAATTGGAAAAATCAAATGTATCATTCACAGAAAGATACAAGGAAAAATCAAAGAAATTCATGTAAAAAAAGAACTTACAGGAGATTGGTATGCCATAGTTGTCTGTGAGAATGAACTCAAATCAATATGCTCTCTTTTCAGAAAGAAAATCGTCGGGATAGATGTGGGTATAAACAATTTTGTGTACGATTCTGATGGCCATGTTATAAAACATCCACAATTACTAAGAAAATCAAAGAAAAAGCTGAAACGATCTCAAAGAAAACTATCCAAAAAAATAAAAAATTCTAACAACAGATGGAAGCAGAAACTAAATCTAGCTAGAATACATCAAAAAATAAAAAATCAGAGAAATGATTTTTTACATAAAACATCAAGATATTATGTAGACAATTATGATACTATTTTTGTTGAAGAATTAAAGATTCAGAACATGATAAAGAATCATCACTTGGCAAAATCAATATCTGATTCTTCATGGAATTCATTTTTCCAAAAACTAGAATACAAGGCTGCAAGAGCTGGTATTCTATTTAAAAAAATTTCACCATATAACACAAGTCAGAAGTGTTCTATGTGTAATAACATTGTAAAAAAATCTCTGGCACAAAGAACACACAACTGTCCTTTCTGTGGATTCAAAATAGATCGAGACCACAATGCAGCTAGGAACATTAAACAAAAGGGATTGGACAGTCTACCTCTGGAATGGAGGGAAGTCACGCCTCTGGAGAGAAGACCTCTAACTATAACATCAACAAGATATAGTCAAGTAATCTCAAGGAATGAGGAAATCCATCACTTTGATTGATAGTTCACTACCTTTGGTAGCAGATTAATTGAATCCAATACCAAAACAGCCCCATTTCTCTCAAATAGTTCTAATTTCTCTTGTGGGTTTTTGCTAGTACCTATAATTCCACAAAATATAGTTTTATGCCCTAAATCACTAGTTTTCTTGGCCATAATAAAATCCTCCATAGAATCTCCAACATAAAGAGTGGAAGTACAATTCATTCCTTGAATTGAATTTAAAAGAGATTGAGGATTAGGTTTTGCAAGTTCACGTGGTTCATCCTCAAGAAACACAGAATTAGGTAAATTAAATTTTGTTAGTAGGGATTTTAAAGAATATCTTACAGATTCTTTTCCTCTTCCAGTTACCATGGCAATATTTGAATTAAACTTTTTCTGTAATTTTTCAATTAAAATATCGTTTAAAATTACATCATCTTGTTCAATTAATCCAGGATCAGAAAAGTTTGAAGTATTGTTAAATAGTTTTTTGTATAATTCAGGGCCATAGAAAATCTGATCAAAGATTTGATAGAGAGGATTATCATGATGCGTTCCAGGATATGATAGTTGTTTTTTAATATCAGAAATATCAATTTGATTTTCAATATATTTTTCTACAGAAATAATACCACTAGAATCAGAATTTTTGATCACATCAAAGATAAAACTAGTTTGATCTTTTTCTAATTTTTTAGCGGCAACAAGGGAAATTATTGCAGCATAAGTCAAATCAACTTCATCATTAAATCCTCCAGTAGATTTGAATC
>CALFHG010000013.1 GCA_937875805.1 uncultured Nitrosopumilaceae archaeon | reverse complement strand
TAATTGTTAATGCTCTATCTTTATCAGTAATTCCAGTATATGTTTGATAATGATTTACAGATAAGGAGAATGTAGGGTGATCACCGTAAGGTGCTAATCCCATAATCATTTCTTTATTTGAGATTGGAGATTCAGCAAGAATTTCATGCATATATTGTAAATCAAGAGATGTTGCAAAATTATTTTCTATTGCAATGCACAACAATCCACCTGCATTCTGTCGCATTCTTGCAACATGTTCAGGTGTTACAAATTCTGCAGCTACAACCATATCAATTTCATTTTCTCTTCCAGCAGAATCAAATAATAGAACAAATTCTCCGCGTTTCAAAGATTGTAATGCAGAATCAAGAGACATAAGAAAAAACTTCTTAATCTAATTATAAAGTTTACTAAAAAATTGGTAATTACCATTAAAGTTGTAGGTAATTGGCTTTACTTTAAAATGTATTTTCCAAGAATGTCAGTTTCAATATTAACTTTATCGCCTATTTTTTTGGTATGAAAATTTGTTACATCAATAGTATGAGGAATCAGTGACACAGATGCAAGAGTATTTTTGATGTCAGCGACAGTCAAACTAATTCCATCTATTGCAATAGAGCCTTTTTTTACTACAAACTTGGATAGTTTTTTTGGGATTTCAAACCATACTTGTACTTCTTTAGGTTTTTTTATAATTTTTTTAATTATAGCAACTCCATCGACATGACCTAAAACAAAATGTCCTTCAAGTCGATCACCTGTTTTTAAACTACGTTCAATATTTACAATTCCTCCAACTTTTAAATTTCCAAGATCAGTTTTTTTTGTAGTTTCTTCAATCATTTCAAAAATACAAGATGATTTAGAAAGTTTAGTTGCCGTAAGGCAAACACCATTTAGAGCAACACTTTGTCCAATTTTTAATCCCTTTGCATGTTTTCCTAAATTTACAGTCATTTGAATATCACTTCTGTTTTTTGTATTTTTAGAAATTTTTTCTACTTTTCCAATTCCTTCAACAATTCCTGTAAACATTATGAAGTCTATTGTATTTGTGTATAAAATGATTTAGATGTCAGATGGTTTATTAGATTTTTTAAATTCATCATCACATAATTGATGAAAGATAGAACACCTGTTTTCTTTAGCATCATTTTTGATTTTTTCCATATCTTTATTGAGAATTCCTTGAGCAGCTAAAAATGATTCATCAGCCATACCTAATTTTTCAAATAATCGTGATTTTGCAAGGGGTAATTCTTTTAATTTTGAATCAATTATTTGTGCTCTATCATAGTAATCAATAGCATCTTGATAATTACCTAGATGACTTAAGGAGATAGCCTTATTCATTAAAGCCGTAATATCTTTTGGATCTATTAGAAGGGATGTTTCATAGCATTCAAGAGCTTCTTTATGGCGATTTAATTCATTTAGAGATAATCCCATACTGTTTAGAGCCCAAATATCTTTTGAGTTAGTTGAAAGAATTTGTTTGCACAATTCTAAAACTTGTTCATATTGTTTCAAATTTTCAAGAGCAAAAATCTTATTTTTTAGTGCATATATATCAGAATTTTTTATTTCTAGAACTTTATTACAATAATCAATTGCTTCATCGTATTTTTTTAGATAAATTAAAGATAATGAAATATTTTGTAATGCAACCATGTCATTTGGAATTTTTTCTAGTAATTTTTTACAGTAGGCATACATCTCATCATACTTTTCACCATTAAACATCCTAGTTATCACATTTGAAGGATCAAGAAGATCAACCATTTTACTATATTTATTAAATATTCAGTATCTTTAATCTATTCCAATTAAAACAGAAATTTTAAAAAATAAAAAATCTATTTTAAAATTTTACGTAGTGATTCGTTTATCACTTTTGAATAACTATATGACGACTGCTCTGTTTGGATCATTTTTGCTTGACGTAATCTCAGTTTTTTATCAAGATCATCATCAATCATGATTGTTACACGTTTACTCATTTATATCAAATATTATGTATGAAAATTATAATATAAGACTATATGAAAAGTCCCAAAAATGGGAATATCTTAATTATTAATAATAGAAATTACTTGATCCATTTTGAATGGTTTTTGAATAAGAGGAATGTTTAGCTTTTCCAATTTTTCTTGAGTAATAGAACTTCCATCAGCACTTACAGCTATAATGCATGCTTTAGGATCGATCTCTTGAATTTTTTTAATTGCATAAAAACCACTTCCATTTGGCATGTTGAGATCAATTAAGACAACATCAGGTTTAGTTTCTTTGTATAATTTAACAGCAGTAATTCCATCAAATCCATTGCCAATTACACGGATTTGATGCTCTTCAAGAAATTCAGTAAATAATCTAACTATTTCCTCATCATCATCAATTACTATTACTGATTTGTTCATATCTTTGATATACAAAGAACAGTTCTTTAATATTTTGTATCATTTATGATCTGTTGTATGGGCGGTATTGATAGAATAATTGCATCTCCACTATCACTTGAAATTAAAGAAAAACTAAATTTAGAAATTTTAAAGAAAGTTGAAAGAGAATTATTTTTGGAATATGGAATGTCAATAAAATTATCAATAGAGAATTTTCATAAATTTTTAAGTGTTCTTAAAAAAAATTCATCAATAGATACCAATAGATTTGAAAAAGACTGTATTAGTAAAATTCTCAAAGTGAAAATAAAAAATGATAAATTTTTAGTAACTATTATTCATCAACATTTAAGAGATTTAATTTTAGAAGTATTTGGAGATATTGAAACAAGAAAAATTATCACTGCTCTTTTAGAGAAAGAATATACGATTCCACAAATTCTTAAAGAATCTAAAATTCCTAAAACATCAGGATATAGAAAGATAGAAAATTTAATCTTGAATGGTTTAATTATTGAATCTGGAAAAGTTCTTAGTGAAAGTAAAAAAATATCTAAATTACAATGTATTTTTGAAGAAATAGATTTAAAAATTAAAAAAGATAAAATTGAAATTATTGGAGTTGTAAATAAAAAAATATTTGAGAAAAGTACCAGTATGAAATCAATTATAGAGTTATAAGAATAGATTTACTAAAAAATACTCATTTTACAAGATCAAGAAGAGCTTTTGCTTGTTTGAAATGCACCTCATCAATCATTTTTCCTTCTACAGTGGTTGCACCTTTACCTTTTTTTGTTGATTCAAGATAAATTTTGCATACTTTTTCAGCCCAAGATATTTCATTTTTGTTGGGATGAAATGATTTGTGGACAATAGGTATTTGATCCGGGTGTATGATACTTTTTCCAGTATATCCCAGACTTTTTCCTAATTTGCAATCTTTTTCCAATCCTTTAGAATCTTTAAGATCTTGCCAGATAGAATCAATTACTGCAACTCCTGCTGCATGTGCATCCACAGGTATTTTTCTTCTAGAATATTTTTCCCCTTCAGAATCTTTTGCATATTCTACTCCTAAATCATTCAACAAATCAAATACACCAAAAACAACTGCACAAACTCGTTTTCCAAAAGATGCAATATCAAATGTATTTACCACACCTTGTGCAGATTCAATGGAAGGAATAATTTGAATTGGTTTTAGTTTCCGAGTTTTTTCTAAATCAGATAATATTTTTTCAATTTTTTTCATTTCTTTTACATTGTTAACTTTGGGAATTACAATTCCATCAATGCCTTTTTGTACAATTTCTTTAAGATCAGATGGGATTTTTCCAGAACTTGGAGAATTCGTTCTGACAAAAATTGATGATTTATACAATTTTCTAGATTTTAATGCAGATTTGATAAGTTTTCGTGCATTTACTTTTTCATTATCCGGAACAGAATCTTCTAAATCAAAACAAACAATATCAGCTTGGAGAGTTTTTGCCTTTTCTAAGAACCTGGAATTATTCCCAGGAACAAAAATGAGACTTCGAAAAAGCTGAGTCATTAAATGGCTAAACGCCTTCGGGCTTCATTAAAATTTTTCCGAACATTCCTTTTCCGGTTAACATCTTTGTATGAGCCTCTGCTGCTTGTTCAAATGTGTATGTTGAATCAATTGCAGCTTTAATTTTTCCTTGACCCATCCAGTAAAGGGCTTGATCAAGTTCGGCTTTGGTTCCTTGTGTTGAACCCAAGATGTTAGTTCCTTTAAAGAACACATGTCTAAGATCAGTCTTTGCATTGTATCCAGTGGTTGCTCCACATGAAACTAGTGTTGCACCATACTTCAGTAATTGTAGTTGCTGATTCCAGTGTGTTTCACCTATATGATCAAATGATAAATCAATTCCTGGTGCTTCACCTTTTCTCTTTGCAATTTCTTTTGAAATTTTATAGACTTCTTTACTCCAATCTTCTTTTCTGTGGTCTACTGCAAAATCAGCTCCAAGTTCTAAACATTTGTCTAGTTTGTCTGGACTTGCAGTTGCAATAACATCACAATTGTATAGTTTTGCAATTTGAATTCCAAAACTTCCCACTCCAGAACCTCCACCCATAATTAAGACAGTTTGTCCAGGAGTAATTTTTGCTCTACCAACTAACATGTGCCATGAAGTTAGAATAGTCATTGATGCTGCAGCTGCATCATCATATGATACACCTTCTGGAATTTTTGAAATGTTTACTTCAGGAAGATGAGTTACCTCTTGGAATGCTCCCCAAGTTGGACCGGTTTGGAATCCCCAAATAGTTCTCTTAATGCAATCAAATTCTCTCCCATCAGTACAGGCTTTACAAACTCTACATGACATGTTAGAGTGAGAAACTACTCTATCTCCAACTTGAATATTTTTTACATCTTCACCAACTGCGATAACATCACCGGCAGCATCAGAACCTGATACGTGTGGCAATGGAACTGCAACTGGAACTCCACGCATTCCCCAAATATCATTATAATTCAGAGCAGCAGATTTAACTTTAAAAACTACTTCGTCTGATTTTGGTTTTGGATCATCAATATCCTGGACTTTGAGGATTTTAGCATAATTATCATCTGGTGCATATTCATTGTATACAACGGCTTTCATGTATTAATCCATTTTATACCCATAATTATAATTTTCTGTATTAAACACGATTTATCTTAAAATCACG
>CALFHG010000012.1 GCA_937875805.1 uncultured Nitrosopumilaceae archaeon | reverse complement strand
GGTTTGCTGTAATGATTTGAGTTGATGTTTGGTTTGCTGTAATGATTTGAGTTGATGTTTGGTTTGCTGTAATGATTTGAGTTGATGTTTGGTTTGCTGTAATGATTTGAGTTGAGTTAGTTTCTCTAGCTAATTCTTCTGCTTCCATTTGAGCAATAATTTCTTCAATACTTAATTCAGGAATTGCTAACACAACATAGACATCTTTTGTCTTTTCATACATTGCAAAAATTTGTTCATCTTCTAAAACATAATCATATAGTAATACATCATCCATTTCTCCAGAAAATTCATTATTTGACTTATTTTCTCCTTCTTTTGTTGTAACTGATGCACCAATTACAATATCTTCTTCAGATGTAATATTTTCAACTGCAACTGTTTCTAGTTTTCCATTAGTAGTTAATGTTGGAACTCCTATAACTTCTTGAGTATTTTCTCGTGTACCATTTACAAACATTCCAATGAAATCACCATCAAATGTAGAGGACAAAAATGACCAGTTCTCAGTAATTTCACTAGTTGATTCTACTGTAGTCCATTTGATTCCATCAAATACTGAGAATTTGGCTGTATTTTCTGAATTTACATAATTATTGATTGTCAAAGAAAATGATTTGTCTTTACTTAGTACGGTAAATTCAGGAGATCCAGATGAATAATCAGGTTTTACCCAAGCAGTTACTGTCAAACCATCAATATCATCAATTACTGTAACATTTGCAATTTGAATATAGTCACCTTGTCCATCTAATTCTAAAACAGATATTTTTGGTTCAATAGTTTGAGTTGAGGTTGTGTTTGATACTATGATAGACTCAGTGGAGGTGGAGTTTGATGTAATGATTTGAGTTGAGGTGGAGTTTGATAATTCATCTAATTGGAAAGAAATTGTTGCTTCAGGAATAATTACTGGTTCAGTGGAGGTGGAGTTTGATTCAATGATAGGCTCAGTTGTGGTTGCGTTTGCTGAGATTGGCTCAGTGGAGGTGGAGTTTGATTCAATGATAGGCTCAGTTGTGGTTGCGTTTGCTG
>CALFHG010000011.1 GCA_937875805.1 uncultured Nitrosopumilaceae archaeon | reverse complement strand
TTTACTACTAAAAAAATCTAAAATCTCTTACTGTACTAAGAGATTATCATCTATTTTTTCTACTTTTGCAATTCCCTTTTCAGTAATTGAGTAAGTATAAGGTTTTGATTCAGTATTTCTTTGCACATATCCGTCTTCAAACATCTTTTTCATTAGGCGTGAAGTATGCTCCCTACTTTTCTTTAATGTGATTTGGATATCACGTGATGTCATAGCTTTGGTTGTGATTAGATGCAACACATAATCAATTGGATTTGTAGGTATAATATTTTGAATACTAGGCGTAAAATTTTCTTTTTCAGGTACAATTTTTACCTTACTAGCAACTTCAATTGGTCTTGTTTGAACTTCATTCTTTGCTAATTTTTCTAAGAATTGTTTTAATTCTAGATTAGGATCCACCACTTTTTGTTCAATTCCTTGAATTTCTAATGAATCTAGGCGTATTTTCATATCAATTAACTGTCTTTCATAATATTCTAAACGTTCAGCTTGTGAAGCATCAAATTCATCACTTCTAGTTTTTACAAATGGACGTAATTTAAAATAGGCATACAAACCTATAATGCCAACAATAAATGCTAAAATCACACCTAAAATCACTTCAGGTTCAGGAATTTCTACTAACATCACAACTTTTATGCCTATAACGTGATATATCGTGATTGAACAATATTATTTCACACTTTAGATTAACAATCTCACACATATTATCACATACAATTTCATTTGATATATTCTTAGGTAATCACATACATCACATATTACATGCCTGACGAATGAGCCTATCTATCACACTAATCACTTCATCTTCTCTTTCAGGAAAAATATCACTATCATTAATCACACTAATCTGTTCAGAAAGCTTTGATATCACATCTATATCATCAGGCAAAAGTATGCCTAAACCACGAAAAAGTATGATAGAGTAGAACAATCCAATTAATTTGTCTCTAGATTGCCCAACTTGCCTGTAATACGCACCTTTACTTATAGAAAAATCGGATTTAAGAAGATCTTTCTGATTTAGAATAATTTCAACTTGTCGCTCTGTAAACAGTGATTTTTTGATAATTTTACGGATAATATTGTTAAAATTAGATTGTTCTAACTTGTCCATAGCTATACAAATCTGTATACAGCATTCCAATTAAACTTTAAAGAGACATGTACGAACCACTTCTATGGCTGGAAATAAAGTTGAATTATTCTTAAAATCAGAATTAAAAAAGAAAAATACATTACTATTCGTGTTAATTGATTCAGAAGTATCCAATTTAGAGGCATCAAGCAAACTTGCAAAAGATGTTGAAAAAATTGGAGCCTCAGCAATTCTAGTTGGAGGTTCATCAGCAACTGATCAAATTGAGATGTCACAAGTTGTAAAAGGTATTAAAAAAGGTCTAAAAATTCCAATTATTCTATTTCCAGGTAATGTTACAGGTGTTGTGCCTGATGCAGACGCAATATTGTTTAGTTCATTAATGAATTCTGAAAATCCATATTTTATCACCCAAGCACAGGCTTTGGGTGCTCCAAGTGTCTTAAAATTTGGATTAGAACCACTTCCAACTGCTTATTTGGTAATAGGAGATGGAACATCAGCTTGGTTTGTTGGTTCAGCAAGAGGAATTCCATTTGAAAAACCAAAAATTGCTGCAGCCTACGCTCTAGCTGCCCAATTTCTTGGTATGAGATTTGTTTACTTAGAGGCAGGTTCTGGTGCAAAAACCAATGTTACTCCTGAAATGGTAAAAACTGTTAGACATGCCTTTAATGGATTTTTGATAGTAGGTGGAGGCATCAAAGATGTAAAAACTGCTCAAAGTTTGGCTAAAGCTGGAGCAGATGCATTAGTTATTGGAACTTTTCTTGAAAAAGGTGGAAGTATCAAAAAACTTGAAGAAATAGCAAAAGCAATTCAAAGAAGCAAGTAGTACAGGACGTATCATGTCTGAAAATGATGCAATTTCTCGAATTAGTGATATCAAAATGCCAGATTACTATCTGGATTACTATACTGGTCTTTCAGATGAGACATATCGAATATTTGAACATGCAGCATCAGCAAAATCTACTTTAGCAGACTCTTCAGGTATTATTGAGCCTAAAATCGCATTTGATTTAGCAGACAGAGTTGCAAAAATGCACGAAATTGATATTGCAGATCCCTTGAGAGAAATTTTAAAAATTAATGGAAAAGAACTTTCTGCATTAATTTTAGCAAAAGAGATTGCTTTGGGCAAATACTGTCTTCCAGATGCTACTTTAGAAGACAAGTTAGATCTTGCAGTACGTGTAGGTTTAGCAATTATTACAGAAGGAGTCACTATTGCACCACTGCAAGGAATCAGTGAAGTAAAAATAAAGAAAAACAAAGATGGTACTGAATATCTATCTGTTTCAATTGCAGGACCAATGCGTTCAGCAGGGGGAACGGAGTCTGCAGTTACTTTGTTAATTGCAGATCATGTTAGAAAAATAGCAGGCTTATCAAAATTTCAAGCTAATTCGTTTGATGATGAAACAGGTAGATTTGTTGAGGAATTACGAATTTATGAAAGAGAAGCAAGTAGTTTTCAATTTCATATTTTAGATGAAGATATTGAACATGTCATTCGTAATCTCCCTGTAGAATTAGCAGGTGTTGATACAGATCCATATGAAGTAGTCAACCATAAATCTATGGTTAGAATCAAGACTGATCGAGTTAGAGGAGGCGCTTTACGTGTCTTAAATGATGGACTGATTGGAAGATCAAAAAAACTCCTCAAAAGAATTGAATTGTATAATCTAGATGGATGGGAATGGCTCAATGATCTTAAAGGAGCTGTTCAAACTGGTGATAATCAAGAAGATGCAGCTGCTAAAAGAATGCGTGAAGTGATCACAGGCAGATCAGTTTTATCCATGCCTAACAAATTAGGTGGATTTCGTTTAAGATATGGACGAGCATGTAATACAGGCTTTGCAGCTGTAGGAATTCATCCAGTTATTGCTGAAATTCTTGATCATACAGTAGCTGTAGGAACTCAAATCAAAATAGATGTTCCTGGAAAAGGAGCAACTGTGGCCTTTGTTGATTCAATTGATACTCCAACAGTTCGTCTCAATGATGGGAGTGTTGTAAAAATTAGAGATGTTAAACATGGATTAGAAATTAAAAACGAAATAGAAAAAATTCTACATCTTGGAGATATTTTAATTTCATTTGGAGATTTTCTTGAAAATAATGCTCAACTAATTCCTTCAGCTTATGTTGAAGAATTCTGGATAGAGGAATTAAAACAAAAAATTCAAAAACATGAACCAAATAATCAATATCTAAATCAATTTTTGAATAGAATACCTACAATAGATGAAGCTCTAAAAATTTCCCTTGATTTTAAAATCCCACTTCATCCGCATTATTTGTATTTCTGGGATAAAATTTCATCTGAAGATCTTCTCAAACTTTTAGAACCAAAAAAAGCCAATGAAATATCAATTGAATATTCAATTCAAGTAAAGAAAATACTTGAAAACTTGGGAACTCCTCATAAAGTTGAAAATGAAACATTGATCTTAGAACATCAGGAGGCAAAAATTTTCTTTAATTTATTGTTTAAAGAAAAACCAATAATTACTGATTTATCTGTACCAAAAATTTTGACAGAGTCATCTGGAATTCAAATTAATAATAAATTTTCAACAACTATTGGAGTCAGAATAGGAAGACCTGAAAAAGCAGCTCCTAGACAAATGAAACCTCCAACTCATGCATTATTTCCAATTGGTGAGAAGGGTGGACCTACACGAGATCTTCTTAAAGCATCCAGAACTGAGAACTTTTTCACTGATCTTTACAATAGATTTTGTACTACGTGCAATCAACCATCAATTGGCATAAAATGCTCCATTTGTGGTACAAAGACCACAATTACTTTCAGATGTTCTAATTGTAGAGATACCCTCAAAGAACCATTTTGTGAAAAATGTAAGCGAAAAGCTTCAACTCATTCTCATCAACCATTTCCCCTTAAGGCTAGATTGCTTTTAGCACAAGAAAAGATGGGAATTCGTGCAAAAGAACCATTCAAAGGAGTTAAGGTATTAATCAATCAAGACAAAATTGCTGAACCTCTTGAAAAAGGACTTGTAAGGCAAAACTTTGGATTAACAACTTTCAAAGATGGAACAGTTAGATTTGATGCAACGAATTCTCCACTAACACAATTCAAACCATCATGGATTGGAACATCCATTGAGAAATTAAAATCTCTTGGATATTCTCATGATATTGATGGTAAAACACTTGAATCTATAGATCAAACTGTTGAACTTCGAATGCAAGATGTTCTCATCCCATATGAAAGTGGCAAGTATTTAGTTTCTATATGCAAATACATTGATGTTCTATTAGAGAGATTCTACGGTAAATCTTCATTTTACAATGTAAAAAATTCTGAAGAATTAATTGGACATCTGGTAATTGGTTTAGCTCCTCACACATCTGTAGGAATAGTAGGACGAATCATAGGATATACTGAAACACATGTTTGTTTTGCAACTCCAAATTGGCATTCTGCTAAAAGAAGAGATGCTGATGGGGATGCTGATTCAGTAATGCTTCTAATGGATAGTCTTCTAAATTTCTCTAGACAATTTCTTTCTGATAGAATTGGTGGATTAATGGATGCACCATTATTGATTCAGCCTCATGTTTTACCACATGAATCACAACCTCAGGCACATAACCTTGAAGTTACAAAAATCCTTCCTCTGGAATTCTTTGAATCTACATTCAACCAAATTAAAGCATCAGATGTATCATCTATAGAAATTATTAAATCACGTCTTGATACTGAAAGACAATTTTATGACTACCATTTTACACATTCAACTTCATCTCTTACCACCTCAAAATCGAGAAGCGCATATTCCACACTTGGTTCTATGCTTGACAAATTTGATATGCAAGTTAGAAATGCCGAATTAATTGACGTTGTAAATCCTTCAGAACTTGTTTCAAATGTAATTTCAACGCATTTGGTTCCAGACTTGATGGGAAATCTTAGGGCTTATGCAAGACAAAGTTTCAGATGTACAGCTTGTGGTGCATCATATCGACGAATGCCGCTTATCCAAACTTGTACTTGTGGGCATAAATTAATCGCCACAATTACAAGAGGTTCTGTAGAAAAATATCTGAAACTTGCAAAAAGGTTAGTTGAGAAATACGATGTTGGAGAATATCAAAGAGGAAGAATTCATGCTTTGTCAGATGAAATTGAATTAGTATTTGGAAAAAGTAAAGGAGATCAATCTTTACTTACAGACTATTCGTAAATCTATCTTAGTTTGACATATTCATAAGCACCCAATTTGTTATCAAAACAGAACTTAACTTTTTGATAATCCTTTCTGAATGTTTTAACTTTTGAAAGTATTTTCTTTGGGTCTTTTTTATCAATTATAATTTGTTTTATGTATGAAGCAATTTCCTGCATCTCATTCTTTTTCATTCCTAATCGTGTAATTTCAGAAACTCCTAATCTAATTCCACCTGGATGGAAATAATTTCTACCAGCTTTAATATCTCCTGGAATGAGTTGTCTGTTTACAATAATGTTTGCTTTTTCTAAATCAGATTCTACCTTTCCACCATCAGAATAATCTAAAACATTTACAGCAATTTGGTGCGATTCTGTAAATCCTCTATTTTCTCCTAACACCTTGAAACCATGATCACTCAAGGCTTCTGCAAATATTTTGGCATTTTTAATTACTTCAACTGCATAATCTTTTCCAAATTCTAAGGCTTCAGCAAATGCAACTGCTTTTCCAGCCATATGATGAATATGATGACTACTAGTTAGTCCAGGAAAAGTTGCTTTTTTGATAACTTCTTCATGTTTTTCTGAACCCAAAACAAGTCCTCCTTGAGGACCAAACAAAGTCTTGTGAGTACTCATAGTCATTGTATCTGCCCCTTCACGTAGAGGATCCTGGAATTTTCCACCACCAATTAATCCTGCAACATGAGCTGCATCATAATTGATATGCATATCATAACTCTTTAAGAAATCTGATAATTCTTTGACAGGATGAGGAAACAAGAATAATGATCCACCAAACATTGCCATTTTTGGAACACGATTTTCTTTTTTGAGATCTTTAACTTTTTGTTTAGTTTTATCTACATCAATTGTCATTTCTTCAGTATTAAATGGATAGAATTCTATTTCTAATCCATGAACTAATCCAGCAGTTCCAGAATGTTCTTTCTTACCATGAGAGATATGTCCGCCTGCTGGAATTGACGGTGCTAACATAATGTCTCCAGGATTTGTAAATGCAGAATAAACTGCCAAGTTTGCAACAACTCCTGAAATTGGTCTGACATCTGCAAATTTTGCTTTGAATAATTTTTTAGCTAATTTCATACATTCAAACTCTACTTCATCAATGTAGGTACAACCTGCATAGACTCTTTCTCCAGGCCATCCTTCTGCATATCTATTTCCAAAATCAGAGATTATTGCTTCTCTAACTGCTGGACTGGGGATATTCTCACTTGCAATTAACGGAATTGAATTTTCAAACCATTTGTGATGTTCTTTTAATTTTGTAAAAATTTTATCATAAGATTCTTTATTCTGGGATTTAACCATATTTTACAATTTTATTTTCCCAATTTAAAAACACCGATATTATTTTAAAATCATCGATCTTGATCTGGAAGGTATAAAAGGGGAATCATGAGTTTTGGCATCTATGGGTATGCAGGCAACTTCAAAAGGTACTATGCCTGTTGTTTTACTAAAAGAGGGTGGCACTGAAACTAAAGGACGTGAAGCCCAAAAAAATAACATTGCAGCAGCCAAAATTATTGCTGAAATTGTTCATTCTAGCCTTGGCCCAAGAGGCATGGATAAAATGCTAGTCGACTCATTAGGAGACGTTACAATTACAAATGATGGTGCTACCATCTTAAAAGAAATTGATGTACAACATCCAGCAGCAAAAATGCTAGTTGAAATCTCAAAAACTACAGATAATGAAGTTGGGGACGGTACAACTTCTGCTGTTATATTAGCAGGTGCTTTACTTTCACAAGCTGAATCATTAGTTGATTCAGATGTGCATCCAACAATAATTGTAGATGGTTATAGAAAGGCTGCAAGAAAAGCTAAAGAATATCTTGAAGAAATTGCAGAGACTATTACAGCAAATGATAAAACTATTCTAAATAAAATTGCAAAAACTTCAATGCAAACTAAACTAGTTAGAAAAGACTCTGATCAACTAGCAGATATTATTGTAAAATCAGTTCTTGCTGTTGCAGAAAAAGATGGTGAATCTTTCCAAGTTGACATTGATGATATTAAAGTAGAAAAGAAAGCAGGTGGCTCTATCAAAGATTCAACTATTATTCAAGGTATTGTTCTTGATAAAGAAATTGTTCATGGCGGCATGCCTAGATCAATTTCTGGTGCAAAAATTGCATTAATCAATACTGCATTAGAAATTAGTAAAACTGAAACTGATGCAAAAATTAACATTTCAAATCCTCAACAACTAAAAGCATTTTTAGATGAAGAACACAAAATGCTAAAAACAATGGTTGACAAAGTAATTGGTTCTGGTGCAAATGTAGTTTTATGTCAAAAGGGATTAGATGACATGGCTCAACATTATCTTGCAAAAGCTGGAATTATAGCTGTTAGAAGAATTAAAGAAAGTGATCTTACTAAACTTGCAGCAGCAACAGGTGCTAGAATAGTTACTAACCTTGATGATCTTTTTGAAAAAGATCTTGGTGCTGCTGAAATTGTCGAAGAAAGAAAAATTGAAGATGACAAATGGGTATTTGTTGAAGGATGTAAAAATCCAAAATCTGTGACATTACTTCTTCGCGCAGGCTCACAAAGAGTAGTAGATGAAGTTGAACGCTCTGTTCATGATGCATTAATGGTTGTAAAAGATGTAATTTTAAAACCTCAAATTGTTGCAGGTGGTGGTGCCCCTGAAACATATGCAGCAACAAAAATTAGAGGCTGGGCTAAATCTTTAGAAGGTAGAGAACAACTTGCAGCAGAAAAATTTGCAGATGCTTTAGAAGAAATTCCAATCACACTTGCTGAAAATGCTGGAATGGATCCAATTGATACTCTTACACTTTTACGTTCTAAACAACAGAAAGGAGAAAAATGGACTGGAATTGATGTAATGAAAGGTAAAGTTTCAAACATGAAATCAAGTGATATTATTGAACCACTTGCAGTTAAACTTCAAATTATTTCAGCAGCTGCAGAAGCTGCATGTATGATTCTTAGAATCGATGATGTTATTGCTACTCAAAAATCTGCAGGTGGACCACCTGGTGGAGAAGGTGGAATGCCACCTGGAATGGGTGGAATGCCACCTGGAATGGGTGGTATGGGTGGAATGCCTGACATGGGCGGAATGATGTAAATTATTTTGAAAACTTTTCAAACCTTTAATTGTTAATTATATTTACGAAAAATATTGAATCAACTATCTTCTAAAGCACTTACTGGATTCAAATACATTTACCTAATTGCATTTTTTGCATTACTTGCAGGATTTTTCCATCCAATAATCACTGGTACAAGTTTTGATGGAGTAATAATTGGAGTATTGGTATTGTTCGTAGGTCTTGCAGGTGGAGTTTTACTATACAGAGCTGCAACTTCTGAAAGTAAGAGAGTAATTTTTCTAGGGAGTGGATTTACTTTAATGGCTATTTCATTATATTATATTTTTCAATTAACTGGAAGAGCCTAAACATCAAAGTACAAATAAAATTCGTGTGGATGTGGTCTAATTGCTATTTCACGTTGATCTCTTCTTTCTAATTCTATGATTTTATCAATTACATCATTAGTGTAAATAGGATTAAGGAATTTTCTATCGCTCTCTAATTCATCTAATGCCTCACCCAGGCTTTTTGGAAGAACTCCAATTCCTCTTTTAGATCTATCTGATTTTGTCATCTTAAAAATATCATCACGAACTTGTTCTCCTGGATCCATTTTCTTCTTAATACCATCCATTCCAGCTGCTGTAACGGCTGCAAATACTAGGTATGGATTTGATGAAGGATCTGGTGCTCTAAACTCAAGTCTTTTTAGATTTGCATGTTGTTTTCCTTTGAGATGTTTTGGAACTCTTACAATGGCAGAACGATTTCCAGAACTCCATGCAATATATGCTGGAGCTTCATATCCTGGAACTAGTCTGTGATATGAGTTAGTTGTTGGGTTACAAATTCCAGAAAGTGCTTTTGCATGATTAATTATACCACCACAAAAGTATCTTCCAGTTTGGCTTAATTCAATTTCATCGTCTGGATCATAAAATACATTTTGTTTTCCTTTCCATAAACTAACATTAACGTGCATACCAGAACCTGCATCCATTGCAATTGGTTTTGGCATCATTGTTGCAACTTTTCCATATTTTTGAGCGACATTTTTAATTACATATTTGTATGATTGAGCAGCATCTGCAGCATTTGTCATGTAATCATATTTGATATCAATTTCACATTGTCCGGCTGTTGCTACTTCGTGATGATGGTTATCACATAAGATTCCAAAATTATTGCTAAGAATATTTACACATTCATTTCTATATGGTGCAAGAGTATCTGATGGAGTACTAGGATAGTATCCTTCCTGCAAACCCATAGGATATCCGTCACCTGATTGACTCCACGGTGCTTCTTTAGATTCAATTGAATAAGATTGACCTTTGTATGGTGTTAGGACATCCCAATGTACTTTATCAAATACAAAGAATTCAACTTCTGGACCCCAAGCACTACTATCGTAACCTTGAGTTTTGAGATATTCTTCAGCCTTTTGAGAAATTCCTCTAGGATCTCTTGATAATCGTCCTCTATTTTCTCCCCAGTAAACATCACATAGCATTCTAGCTGTTTTGTTTTCAGTCATCCAAGGAATAACTGCAAATGTACTTGGATCAGGTTTTAAAAGTAAATCTGAATCATCTATTGTAGTAAATCCAACAATTGATGAACCATCCAATTTTGGTAGTCCATCTCTCATTTGCTCTGGTGTAAAGGTATTTGCAGAAATTGTAGTATGATGAAAATGACCTGTAAGACCTGTAAACTGAAGATCGATAAATTGAATACCTTCGTGCTGAATTCGTGCAAAAACTTCATCAGATGATTGTGTAACTTGTATGGCTTTACCGTGGCTGACTTTATATGGCAATTTATACTTCAATCAAACACAAATACACTAGCAATTTAAGGATTAGGTAAGAAATGTCAGAATCAAATCAAATTGATATTCAGTCTTTACATCATGCAGTTTTACGTGAAACTGAAAATGATTCACTTTTAGAAATTGATCCAAATTTTTACAGAAATCTGGCTAATTTTATTGGAAATTTACAAAAACAAGAATTTGATGGAGTAGAAAACAAAGTCAAAGATACTATGGTAGAAATGGTTATAGAATTAACATCATTATTAATAGAAATTAGACTAGATAAAATTTCAAAATCCCCTAATTTAGAAATAAGCCATCTACTAGATGAAGAAAAATTTATTCTTGATTCACAAGAGGAACAAAAAGAAAGAACAGAAATGATTGTATCTGCAACAATTAATGGAAAATCAAAATTCCTAGAATCATTAGCTCAAAACCATAAAACAAAAAAAATCGTTATTAGATTCCTGCATGAAGTAGATGAAATTGTTGGCGCAGATCTTGAAAAATATGGTCCTTTTAAGACTGAAGATATAGCTACAATTCCATATGAGAATGCTCAGGCTTTAATTGCTAAAAATGTAGCAACTAAGGTTCATTTGGAAGACTAGATAGAAATTATACCTTTATCATCATAAAATATGTCTCATACAGGAGTCGAAGTATTTGATTTTCTTTTATATTCTATTTTTCCAGTAATTGGAATTTTTATTGTAGAAGTTATCAGCAGATTAGTTAAAGCTCCAAAATGGATAAAATTATGGATACAGGCTGTTGTATCAATCGGATTTGGAATATCATATGGTTTAGGAAGTCTAATTGATATTGATATTTGGTTTATTTTATCTCCCCCTCGAGATTTCCCAATGACAGCTATGGTGATGTTTGCACTTGCTATTGCTTTAATTTATCAAGGAAGAAGAGCAAAAATTTCTCCTGATAAAAGTCCGTATTGATTTTAAAATCTACCAAAAATTCGTTTTAAAATATTTGGTTTATTACGTCCACCGTCACGAATAACTTTTCCCTCTCCAAATCTTTTAGCTCTGATTTGACTGAGTTTTACACATCGATGTTCTTCAGGAAGTCTATGTTCTGCACAAAAAGGATCTTTACAATAATTACAATGAAATGGCATATCAGTTAAATCGCCACAATAAGCACATTTTTCAGCTTGCATATTTTGTAATACTATTTTTCTTTTAATAAAGATGTTAGAACTTTTCTTGAAATTTCTTAATGTCTAAACATTTTTACTATATTCAACCATAGTTTGCTTGAAGACTTAAGATGATTAAAGATAAAGTTGCAATTATTACTGGAGCAAGCAGTGGAATAGGATTTGCTACTGCTTTGGCCTTATCAAAGGCTGGTGCAAAAGTTGCCATAGGTGCTAGAAGAGTTGACAGATTAGAAGAACTTGCAAAAAAAATATCAGCTAATGGTGGAGAAGTATTTTATCAAAAATTAGATGTAACACAAAGATCTGAATGTGAAAATTTTGCTAAAGCAGTTTTGGAGAAATGGGGCTCTATTGATATTCTTGTGAATAATGCTGGATTGATGCCTTTGAGTTTATTCAAAAGTCTCAAAGTTGATGAATGGGATAAAATGATTGATGTGAATATTAAAGGCGTATTGTATTCTACTGGTGCTGTAATTTTACATATGAAAGAAAAAAAATCAGGACATATAGTTAATCTTTCATCAGTAGCAGGAAGAGTAGTTTTTGCAGGTGGTAGTGTTTATTGTGCAACTAAATATGCAGTTGCAGCATTTAGTGAAGGACTAAGACAAGAGTTTAGTGTTCGCTCTAACATTAGAGTGACTAGTATTGAACCAGGAGTTGTTGCAACAGAACTTACTGATACGATTACCGATGAATCCCTACAAGGATTTGTTGAAAATGCAAAAAAGATGGAATCTTTACAAGCAGAGGATATCGCAAATGCAATTTTGTATGCAGTTGATTCTCCATCACATGTAAATGTAAATGAAATTTTAATACGACCTACAACTCAAGCACTCTAAGTTGGCAAACATTCCACACGTTGTTATTTTAGGAGGAGGATTTGGTGGACTCTCAGCTGCAAATGAATTAAGAAATGCATTACCATCATCGCAAGTGAAAATCACTGTAATTGATAAAAAAGATTGGTTTATGGTAGGATTTGTAAAATTATGGATCATAAATGGAACTCGAACTTTTGAAAATTCAACTGGATCATTAAATGAATTACAAAAAAAAGAAATCGATTTTATCAAAGATGAGATTTTATCAATTAATCTTGAAGACAAAAATGTAACAACAAAAACTAAAGAAATATCATTTGATTTTCTAATTATTTCCATGGGAGCAGTATTAGCTCCTCAAAGAATTCCTGGATTAGAACAAAATGGATTTAATCTCTATGATCATAATCATCTTTTAGAAATTCGTAAAAAACTTGAGAGTATAGAATCTGGAAAAATTGCAATATCTATAATGGGAATGCCCTACAAATGCCCTCCAGCACCTTTTGAGGCTAGTTTATTGATAGATTCCATGCTAAGAAAAAGAGGAGTTCGTGATTCTGTACAAATCGATTTCTACAGTCCTGCTCCTATTACTTTACCAGCTGCTGGGCTTGAAGTTAGTAAACAAATTCTTGAACTAGTAAATTCTGAACAAATTGTTTTTCATAATTCATGCAAAATAAAATCTGTTGAATCTAAAAAATTAATATTTGAAAATAGTGAAGCTGATTTTGATTTACTATTAGCTGTTCCACCACATATTGCTCCCAAAGTAATCTATGATTCTGGATTGGCAAAAGCATCAGGATTTATTCCGATAGATAGAGATTGTAAGACACCGTTTGAAAATGTATTTGCAATAGGTGATGTAACTAGTTTAACTGTTGTAGAAAATATGGCAGTTCCAAAAGCTGGAATTTTTGCAGAAGGAGAAGGTATTACAGTTGCTAAAAATATTATTTCAAAAATTCAATCAAAAGAAGAATCTGTATTATTTGATGGAAAAGGTGGTTGTTTTATTGAATCCGGTAGAGATACTGCATCTGTAATTGAAGTTGACATGTTTTCACAATCAAAACCTACAACAAGTCTTACAGAGTTAACATCTGACAATCTTTCTAAAAAAATAGAATTTGAAAAAGAAAGATTATCAAAATGGTTATAGTTTATTCGTCTGAATCTTTATTTTTTGAAAGATGTTCTAAAATTGCTTTAACTCCTACATCTAATTCTTGAGTGTTACTTGAGAGATTGAGTTTTTCTGGAATATTATTTTTAAAATCTTCAGCTTCTGATTCAATACTTCTTCTTTGAACACAATCTAGATGATCTTGATCTGTGGCTGATATTTTATTACAAATATTGCAAAATTTCATAAATTCTATAATTAATACGACGATTTAATAATTTCATTTTGTGCCTCTGAAGCGAGGGATCGTAGTCTAGCTTGGTATGATTCTAGTCTGGGGGACTAGTGGTCGCAGGTTCAAATCCTGCCGGTCCCATTATAATTTTAAAACTTTTAATAAATTATCAAAATTTACTCTTGTTTTTTCTTGTTTGTATAATTTTAAAGCATCAATAATTTTTTCTTTAGATGAGTTTTTGTAAATTTTTTGAGCAGTTCTTGCAATTCCTGATCCAATGAAAAAAGCTTGAGTTATTGATGTGACATTAGATGGTTTTCTTTTTGTACTAGAACTTTCAAAATCAATTATTGAAACTTTACTTTTACCTACAATGACATGTTTAGAAATATTACTTAGTTCACCGTGATCAAAACCTATTTGATCTAATCTATAACAATCTTCTAAAATACTTTTTATTGTAGATTTTAATTTTTTTACACTTCCAGTTCCACTTAACATCTCAATCCAATTACTAAATTTTTCTCCATCAAGATATTCCATGATTAAGAAATTTTTACTTACATCAAACATTTTAGGACCAACATTAACTGAATTCACTAATTTTAATAAAACACCCTCATTCTTCATTCCTTTTCTTTGAGAATCTATTCTTCTAATTTTTAGAGCAACTTCTTTGTTACCCTTTTTTGCAATAACTACAACACCCACGTACCCTTTTCCTAAAATTGCCAAATTTCCAAGTGTTGTTGGACCTCTAAAAGAAATTGATTTTATTTTTAGTTTTTCTAGTTCATTAATTCTTGATTTGATTTGACGATTTGTTGCATTTGGATATCCTAAAATTTTTGAGTAAGGCTCTTCTACAAATTTCTTAATTGAAATAAAGGAGTGTGCCATCTACTGAAATTAATTCAGCTGTTTCCTCTTTAATTGATTTGCTTAGATTTTTACTTCCTACTGACACAGTGAAACCTCGTTTAAAATCACTTTGAAGACCATTTGGTATGCCTACTTGAAGATTATTTTTCAAAAATTCTTTCATAAAATTAACTGCATCATTATGTTTTCTTTTTCCTAATGAAATTATTTTTCTATTATTTCCAACCCATACTAATTCTGCATTTTTCAAATTTTTAGAAATAAAACTATGCGTACTATCTTCTCTGAAAAATTCTGGTCCTTTTTTTGCATATATTTGACTAATTTTTGTAGATTCTAAAAAAAACAAGAGATAGGCTTCTTTTTGTTGATCTGTATGAGATTTACTTCGTAATACGGTGAATCCACCTAATTCTAATTGCGTAGATAATGTAGAAGTTGCTCGTTTAATTTGACCCCAAATAATATCTGGACTTCTAGATTTAAAATTGAATTTAACCACTAACACATTATTCCAATATTTTTTTGAGACTTTAGATTTTTTATTCTTAAAAAATTCTAAAACTGCTTTTTCTTTGAATGCTCTTGAAATAAGAATAAATTTTCCAATATTTTCATCAGAAATAGCCGCTGCTAAATTTCTATTACTGTCGATTGGATCTATAACAACAATTGAAGTATCAAATGTTTTAGAAGTTTTTCCAATAATTTGATTTTCTTTAATTTTTGAAATTGATTTTATAAGATTTTCAAAATTTCCAAATTCCAAAATTAAAACTTCTGAAATATACCCACTGAATCCTTGTTTAGCTATTTCTGCTCCATAAATTCCATTTGACTTTAGAAATGTTTTTAGAACTCTAACTTCGTTTCTCATTTTTGGAGTTAATGATTTTTCCATGAATTTAGTATGAAATGGTGATCTATCAGCAGCACTTTTCCATTCTCCAATCTTTACATCATAAAATGGAACTATGTTGATCTTTGTATTTTTAATTTTAGCTTCAACATAGGGATGTTGAGAATATCTAACATAGGGATGATATTTTTTCAATGAATTAAAACCAATTTTTTTAGAAATTTTTTCAAATTTTTCTTCTGATATATTTTTTTTAAATTTTATAAAAATATCAATATCTGCATCTTTAGATAACCAAGTACCTTTAGCAAATGATCCTCCAAATTCTAATCCAATTACTTCTGAATATTTTTCAATTTCTTTTTTAACTAAATCATATGCCAATTTTGCAATTTTCTTTTTTGATTCTTCTATAATTTTTGAAGGAATTACAGTTTTAGAAACTTTAGAAATTATTTGTTTCATTTTTTAGCTCCTACCTCCAACAAATCTGAATAAATTGGTCCATTTGGTGAAAGTATACTTTTTTTCAATTTAATATTTGAAACATTTTGTATTCCAAAATTTACCATTTTATTATCTTTCAATTCTCCTGATATATCTCCAATCTTCTTTTTAATTCTAAATACTGTGATATGAGGTTTGAATGGTTTATCTGAAAAAAATCCTAACGGTTCTAACATTTTTTCTACTTTTTTAGATAGTTGAATTAACATATTTCCACCATTATCATCTGTTCCAATCCAAACCACCCTTGGAACTTTAGGTTTAGGAAATGCACCAATTTCTTTTAGATTAACATTAAAACTTGAAAATTCTATAGTTTGAAGGGCTTGAATAATTTTTTGAGTCATTTCATTTGAAATTTCTCCTAAAAATTGTAAAGTAAAATGCAAATTTGTTAATTCTACAGGTTTGGCATCAATTTTGATATTTTCTTGAAATTTCTTAATTGAATTTATCACTTCATTATTTGTAATTTCAATTGCTACAAAGACGCGCATCATAACATTTTTTGAAGTATGTTTATAATTATTTCCGGTAACTTCATAGACGAGCCTTTTTTTTGATAAATATTGACAAAACTAATTGTATGTTTAACAGGAATGCCAGGAGCTGGCAAGTCTACCATTGCAGAAGGATTAGAATCCAAAGGCTATGAGACTATCAATATGGGTAATGCTGTCAGAGAAGAGGCAAAAAAAAGAAATTTAGAATCAACTAGAGAAAATTTAGGAAAGTTAATGCTTGAGCTAAGAGAAAAAAATGGCCCTGGTGCTATAGCAGAATTAGTTAAACCACAAATAGAATCTTCAACTTCAAATGTAATTCTAATAGATGGAGTTAGATCAAATGATGAAATTCAAATACTGAAAAAATATGGTACAGTAAAATTATTAGCAGTTCATGCTTCTACTGATACTAGATTTGATTTTTTACAAAAACGAGGAAGATCAGATGATCCTCAAACAAAACAACACTTTGATGAACGAGATAATCGTGAGTTAGGTGTTGGGATAAGTAATTCAATTGCACTTTCTGATTATGCAATATCTAATGTTGGTATAACAAAAGAAGAATTAATTAAACAAACTTTTGAAATTATTCAAAGTTGGATACAATGAACATTCCAACCATTAAATGTAAAGTAGAAATAATTTGCCCAGTAAATTTATCTGAAGATCTTGATAAAATAAAACAAGCAATTTCTAATATTTTTCCAGATTCAACTATAAAGAATGAAATTTTTTCAATTAAAGCACAATCAAATGAATTAAAATCCTTAAAAAAAATTTCTGAGACAATTTCTTCTTCTCAATCTCAAAAAATTTACACACGTAATTTAGAAAATAATTTAGAAGGCGATAGTACTTGGTTTTTTCTAAATAAACAAGCAGCTTTTGTTGGAATAGTGGCAATATGTGATGAAGCTGAAGAATCACCTCTTGGTCCAATCAAGGTGACCCTGACTTCATCAAATATTGATGCGGTAATTGATTGGATATCCTTTCTAAATTAATAAAAACTAGCTAAGAAAATTCACTTCTTTTTGACTATTTTTTTTAGTTTGAATGTAAAATCTACTTTTTGAAACTACTCATTGATGTTCATTAAACTAGGCATAATTGTTGGAATTGTAATCTTGGGAGGCATGATATTTTCAAATGAAATTGATATCTTTCTCCCTACTACATCTGCAACTGTGGTTGATTCTTTAAAAAATGATATGAATATTTTTGGCACCAAGGCTTTAGATTCTGTAGAACAAAGAATCGATTCATCAATTGATAAGATTGTAAATAAAACAAGTGAATCAATATCAAATGAAATTAGTAATGTTGGAGATAAAGTAAGTAATGAAATTTCTGATGTCAAAGAATCATCTCAAAAATCAATTAAAGAAAAAGTTTCTAATTTTGACCCTATAAAATCAATTCAAAATATTTTTACTGGTAGTTCAAATTTAGACTCTATTAGCCAATCTAGCAATGTTTCAACTCAAAATATTGTTTCTATAATACCTGGGACTCTTTCTTTATCTACCAAACAACAATCTGATGATAATATTCTTCTTCAATATCTTGATACAACTGGAAAAACAAAAAGCGTCAATGTAGTTATTAGAACTACAGATCGAGAAATATTTTCTGGAACATTTTACACTTCAGTATTTGATACAAATGTAAATGATGCAACAGGAATTCCATATTACATAGATATGATTGTTGAACATGAAGATTATGGAACTGTTACTTCATCAGTTTATAATCCTGGAGATTCTTCAGATACCAAAATTAGTGGTATATTTTCTCAATCATAATTTATTTTTAAATAATGAAACTAGTTTTGGTAATGTTTCTGCACTAGTTTTTCTAATTATTTCATTCATTTCTTTGGACATTTCAGTATTTTCTGGATTTATTTCAATTAATGTTGCATTGTTTTGTTTTGCATAAAGTGGTAATGTATTTGCTGGTGATACTACAAGTGATGTACCTACTACTATCATCAAATCACATTGACTTGCAAAATCTATAGCATTTTGCCATACATCTTGTGGTAATGGTTCTCCAAACCATACAACATCAGGTCTAAGTATATTTCCACATTTACAAAGCGGTGGCAAGTTAGAAATTTCTGTTAAAATTTCTTCTTTATAGTTACAAACAGAGCATTTGATCTTTACCATACTACCATGTAGCTCCAATACCTCGGAACTTCCAGATTTTTGATGTAATCCGTCAATATTTTGTGTTAGAATCGTAACTTGAGCATATTTTTCTAGTTCAGCAATTGCCTTATGACCAGGATTTGCGTGTGCCTGAAAAACATTCTTCCTTCTTTCATTATACCACTCCCATACCAGTTTTGGATTATCATAAAATGCATCTATTGTGGCTAATTTCATTGCATCATGATTTCTCCATAATCCATCCTTTCCTCGAAATGTGGGAATTCCACTTTCTTGTGAAATTCCAGCCCCTGTTACAAAAACAATTTTTTTATAATTTTTAATTTGATCTTTAATTGAATCAAACATTTTATTTAATTTCAATCTCTAAGAG
>CALFHG010000010.1 GCA_937875805.1 uncultured Nitrosopumilaceae archaeon | reverse complement strand
AAGTAAACAACTGACCTGGGTACGTCATTAAACTACCCATTTTAACAACCACAACGAAAGGAAAGCCAAAATGAGCTCAAATGACATATGGAAGCAATTTGTTATCTTCTGGACAACTCCAGTAGAAAGCGAACTTCAAGACGAGTACCCAAAGTGCACATATCCAACTAATTTAGTTGGTGTGTGTGAATTGGGTTACGAGGAATGTTCCCAGTTCAAGGATCCAAAGATCGCTATGATTTACATCATAGAGAACTGGGGAGATGATGATGTTCGCCAATACTGCGAAAAATGCTACTCACAACTCGGATACGAACTGAGTGCATACCATGAAGATTCGATTGAAGAACAGGTGCATCAGGAAAAGAAGGAACTTGCAAAGTTCTTTCGTAACTGGCACTTTGGATTAATCGATAATGGACAAATTGGTGACTACAACGAAACCGGTTGGACAGATGAAGAATTGTTGGAAATTTTCTCAATTCTGCAGCTGTACGTACAAATGGACGATGTAGCTGCGGGGAAACTTGATGACCACATGGCTGGCTGGAAACAGTTGGCTGAGGAAGTCAGCGATTACCTGTAGGTAAACAAGTTGCAATAACTACAACAAAAGAAGAAAATGACTAGTGTAAAGGTCTCAATCCCGAGACTCTAGTAAACAGAGAGGGGAAGTAATGTCAAAGTTACATTGGATTAATTGTTCTCGAATTCGGGAATATGAACCAAGCTACGTGATACATGTCAAGTGCATGTCCTGCAAGCGTGAGGTCCGTAAGTCTGACGTTTGGCGGGCATTTGTACGAGGCAGCGTAAAGCTTGTCTGGTGCACCGAATGCAAAGCAAACAGTGAAACTAGGGTCGAGAAGAAGAAACTAGTATCTCAAGCAAAGAAAGCAATGAAAGAAAACAACCAACAAAACCTATTCATGAAAGAAGGGAAATAATCATGAACGCAATACAAAAAATGATTGAGCTAATGAAGGCAAAAGGTATACCAATAAATAATCCACTAGAAC
>CALFHG010000009.1 GCA_937875805.1 uncultured Nitrosopumilaceae archaeon | reverse complement strand
AAAAATTTCACCAGTATTACAAATGCTAACTAAAACTAAGATGAAGGGAAATATATTACATGACATTACACATTGGGGGATTGGTGCTTCAATTGGTGCAATATTCATCATTCATAGTTTAAAGAAATTTGATCCTAGCTGGCAAGAGTGGTTGGTAGGAATGGGCATACCACCAGAAATGCAACTTCCAATTGCATTAGCAGAATTTATTGGAGGAGTATGTCTAATCATAGGGATTTTTACTAGAATTACAGGTGCAATATTTTCCGTGATTTTACTAGGTGCAATATTTCACATAAGGTGGGAAAATGGATTTTTTGTCTCCCAAGGAGGTTGGGAATGGGATCTCGTAATGCTGGCAGCAGTACTATCCATAATTGCAGTAGGTCCTGGTAGAATATCCATTGCAAATGTAATTAAAAAACTACCAAAATTTTTACAATGAATAGTTTGAATATGTTCAATCTTATTCTTGAAAGGTAAAATTTGATCAAACTTGGATATTTTCATAATCATTGTATTAAAAATTACAGCATCAATTAATTGACATCATCTTTTTTAATTGCTTCAAAGAATTTTGCAATCATTTCAATTCCTGCAACTATTTTTGGAGCATTGTTTTTTACAAATTCAATTTTTTCAGAAGAAGTTTTGGGTTTCTGATTTTGATAACTTTCATAAACTTTAGCACCATCATAATCAACATATGCAATTCTAGCACTAAAATCAGTTCTTTCTAAAACTAAACTATCGCCACCAACTATAGCAGTATGATATGGATGAACCATTAATGATTCAGATAATTTTTGAGAAGTAAAGATTTTTGCTTTTTGTAAATCATGTGCAAATGTATTAAAATCTGCTAAAAGATAAAATGTTGCATCAGGTTTTGTGACTTTAACACCATCAATAGCAGTTAAAGCATGATATGTGTAATCCCCCATGATTTGATGAATATTACGAGTTACATCAAAATATTCATCCATTTCTTTACTTATTTCAAATCCCGCTACAGCAGCATACTGAATTGGAGTTGAAACTGCAGTGTATTCAGTTGCAAGTATTTTTTTGAATTGTCTTCTCAAATCAATAGCATGTTGAGGGAAAACAACATATCCCAATCTATAACCCCCTGCTGCATGAGATTTTGACAATCCATTTGTAACAAAAGTTCCTTCAGGATAA
>CALFHG010000008.1 GCA_937875805.1 uncultured Nitrosopumilaceae archaeon | reverse complement strand
ATTTTCTAAATGCAGTATTGCAATTTTAACACCTTCAGATTCTACTGTTTCAAATTCTACATCATTAACACCTAATGCCTGTTGATAAATTTTAGCAGATTCTTCAACATCATCTACTGCAATTGCAATGTGATCAATTTTCATCTAATAGACCTCAGCAATTTACAATATTAATTGATTTATTTTATTTGAAATTATAAAAAATAATTACAATTTTATTTCATGACTAGATCATTACACGGGTTTTATTAAGGGTGGAATAATATCATTACCCAACATGAATGAATTAAAGGTGAAAAAAGATTTTACAGATATTTACACACAAGATTCACCATACGAATATCTAAAGGAAATGGATAGATTAGGATATTCTATATCAGATTCTACAAAACCGTTGTACAACGCCATCATAGATGAACTTGAAAATACTTTATCTAGACCAATTAATATTTTAGATTTAGGAAGTTCATATGGTATCAATTCATCATTAATGAAATATGATTTAACAATGTCAGAATTAAATGATTTCTTTTTAAGCAAACCAGAACCTACAAAAAAAGAAACTAAACTATTCTATAAGAAATGCACAAGTAACAATAACCTAAATTTCTATCAAATAGATATTTCAAAAGAAGCTCTAAAATTCTCCGAAGAGATGGATTTGTGTGAAAGAGGTATGAATGTAGATCTTGAAGCTGAAAAATTAAATTTGTTGGGATCATTTCCAAAAATAGATCTAGTGATTGCAACTGGTTGTATTGGTTATATTGGGTACAAGGCATTTGCAAATATATTAAAAGTAATTAAAAACAGACAAGACAATTCAATCAAATCTAAAAAAGAGTATACCGCACCAATCTTTGCATTCTCTGTTCTTAGAATGTTCGATATGGATGACATTGAAGAAGTATTTGAGACATATGATTACTACCTTGTAAAAAGTGATATAAAACCGATAATTCAAAGAGGTTTTTCTGATTCTAAAGAAAAAGAACAGACTATTTCGTTATTACATGAGATGGGAATTGACACTAAAAAATATGAAGATGATTGTAATTTCTATGCCAATTTTTATATTGCAAAATCTAAAAAATAGTCGATAATAAAATTTTAAAAATTTCTGAGAAAAAATAAATCCTTCATCTATTTTGAGATTTTAACATCCGTCTTTATCAACAGTCATATCCCAATTCTCTAGATCGGTCATAACATTTCTTTGCCTCATCATGGTTACCAAGTGAGTTTAGTGAATTACCTTTGTTATTCCATGCATCTGCATCACTAGGATCAATTTTGATTGCTTGGTCATAGGATGTTATCGCTTCATCGTATTTGCCAAGAAAATACAATGCAAGACCTTTGTTATTCCATACAACTGGATTATTAGGATCAATTTTGAGGGATTGGTCGTAGCACGTGATTGCTTCATCGTATTTGCCAAGAAAATACAGTGCACCACCTTTGTTACGCCATCCCCATGCATCATTAGAATCAAACCCGCCTCCTCTTTGTGCCCCTTGAAAAATATCGGCATTAGAATATCGGCCATTAACACCAGCATGACCATATTGATCATAAACCTGTTTTTTGTCAGGGTTTGAAATAACTGCATATGCTTCAGAAATTTCTTTAAAATGTTCTTCAGCATCAGAATATTGGTTACGGTCAGGATGGAATTTTAATGCTAATTTTCTATACTGCTGTTTGACTTCATAATCAGAAGATGTTTTTGTGACACCTAAAACATCATAATAATCGCGTTTTGCAGACATGAATCATACGTTGATCATAATTATTGTATAAATGATTGAATTAGAAATTTAGATAGTTTTTGAAATTTATAAAAAACTAAAAATAAGTAAATTTCCAGAAGTAATCAAATTTCTAACAACATTGGAGTTTAAAAATAATGTTCAAATATACAATTAAAATAATTTCATGAAAGATCTAACTAAAAGACCTCTTTTGGACGATACTCACCAAACACTTCTCGTAAAGTATTACTAATCTCACCAGTTGTAGCAAATGCTTTAGCTGCTGTTACAATGTAAGGCATAAGATTTTCTTTAGTATCAGCTGCACTTTGCATTGCAGATAATGCTTTTTCTAATTTTTTAGAGTCTCTTTCTGCACGTAATTTTTTAAGTGCTTTCTTTTGTTGAATTTCAATTCTACCATCAACTCTTAGTAATTCTGGTTGGTCTTCATCTTCAGCGTATTTGTTTACACCAACAATAACTCGTTCACCATCATCAGTTTCTTTTTTGAGACGATATGCATTTGCTCTAATTTCAGATTGGAAGAAGCCTTTTTCAATTGCTTTAACAGAACCGCCCATTTTTTGGATTTTTTTGAGATATTTCCACACATCAGCCTCGATTTGGTCAGATAGTTCCTCAAGATAGTACGAGCCTGCAAGAGGATCAGCAGTCTTTGTAATACCACTCTCATGGGCTACAATTTGCTGAGTTCTAAGTGCAATTTTTGCAGATTCTTCTGTTGGAAGTGCAAGGGCTTCATCTCTAGAATTAGTGTGTAATGATTGCGTGCCGCCAGCAACTGCAGCCATTGTCTGTATTGCAACACGAATAATGTTGTTGTTTGGCTGTTGTGCAGTTAATGATTCACCACTAGTTTGAGTATGGAATTTCAATTGTAATGAACGAGGATTTTTTGCATGGAACATTTCTTTGAGAATTTTTGCATAAACTTTTCTAGCAACCCTAAACTTTGCAACTTCTTCAAAAAATTCTATAGTACAACAAAAGAAAAATGACAAACGAGGTGCAAAGTCATCAATTTTTAATCCCTTATCGATACAAGTTTGAATGTATGCAATGGCATTAGCCAAAGTAAATGCAACTTCTTGTGTTGCAGTGCAACCAGCTTCTCTCATGTGATAACCTGAAATAGATACAGGATACCAAGAAGGAACTTTTTCTGCACAGTATTCTATCATGTCACCAATTAATCGCATAGATGGTTGTGGAGGATAGATGTAGGTATTTCTTGCAATGTATTCTTTGAGAATATCATTTTGAGTTGTTCCGTGAAGATCATGACTTTTGAAACCTTGGGCTTCCCCAACTGCAATGTAATATGCCAATAATGTAGATGCTGTAGAATTAATTGTCATTGAAGAGCTAACTTTACCTAATGGAATTCCATCAAATGCAGTCATCATATCTTTGATAGAGGTAATAGATACACCAACTTTTCCAACTTCACCTTCAGCTGGTGTAGAATCAGAATCATATCCTATCTGTGTTGGCAAGTCAAATGCCATACTGAGACCAGTTTGACCTTTATCAAGCATGAATTTGAATCGCTCATTAGTTAATTTTGCATCGCCAAATCCAGAATATTGCCTCATAGTCCAAAATCTTTCACGGAACATTCCAGGATGGATTCCTCTAGTGAAAGGAAATGTTCCTGCATCTTCAATAGGTCTCTTTTTTGAAGATTTTTGATAAATTCGTTTTACGAGATATGAAGAATCAGTGAAAATTTTCTTTTCAGGCATTTTGGATTTTGTAGATTTTTTTGCAGCCATATAATCACTTTATCAAAGATTTCGTAATTTTCTCAGCAGCTAAGAAAGGATCAATATCTTTAGACTGTAATTTTTTAAGGTATTTTGAAAACATTTTATCAGAAACTAGCATATCATCAATCTTTTCTTTGATGTTGTTTAAAACAATATCTCTTAGTTCGATTTCAAGTCGTTCTCTGTCCTTTACATCCTTGAATTTCTGTTTAGATTTCATCATATCCTTCAGTGTTTTAGCAAATACTGTAATACCTGAATTCTTTTTCACAGACGTCTTGAGAATTACAGGGTTTCTTTCAGAATCTCCAATGAAATCACGAACAGCATCAAATAATTGATTTGATCCACTAAGGTCACTTTTGTTAACAAGGTAAATATCTCCAATCTCAGTTAAACCAGCTTTGATGGTTTGAATACTATCCCCAGTGTTTGGATTGAAAACAACAACTATGATATCAGCAATATTTGAAATTTCTACTTCAGTTTGTCCAGCTCCAACACTTTCAATAATTATTGGATTAAATCCAGCATACTCTAAAACACGAATACTATTACGTAATGAACGAGAAACTGCACCAGTTGCACCCCTAGATGCAATACTTCGAATATATGTTCCAGAATCAGTTGATTCACTCATCCTAACTCTATCGCCTAAAATAGCACCACCAGTAACGTGGCTAGTAGGATCAACTGCCAACACAGCAGGTTTTGTACCCAATTTCTTCATAGCCATTGCAGTCTTGTTAATCAAAGAACTTTTGCCTGCTCCTGCAGGACCAGTAATTCCAATAATTATAGAATTTCCACTAGACTTGAAAATTTTTTTTAATAATTTTTTTGATTCTGTTTGATCATTTTCAACAATACTAATTGCTTTTGCAATTGCTCCACGCTTTCCTTTTTTTAAATCAGCAATTAAATCCAAGATACTACAAGTTTTCAGAGGTGCAATAAAACTTTGTGTGATATTATTTATTTAATAGATAATAAGCGTAAATTAACTCAACGATGTTTTTGAAAAACAGGTAATCATCTTAGAGTTAACGGATATTTTATCAATAATTAGATTAATCGATCTAATTTGATTTAAGAAATCTAAAGGCTCTTTTGAGTTTGCTCTCTTTGTCTGAGAAATTGACAGAACCTCCAACGTCTGTCTCAGGGTTTTCAGACATTTTGATAAATTCATCATAGTTTTTTGGAGATATTTCTCTATCCATAACCACCGTAGATTTTGGAGTCAAATAGGTCAATCTTTGATTAACTGTATCTTCAATAAAATCAGTTACGGCATACCCTAAACTAGACAAATACACCACATCCACTTTGACATCTTTGTATTCTCTATGTAGTAGTTGACAAAGTTCATTTAGATACATTGGATTTTTTTCTAAAATTGCTTTATTGTTGTATAATGTTTCAATTATTTTGAATAAATTAACTCCGATAATTTTAGGATGATTGCCAGTCAATGATTAATGCTTGAAAATGCTTCTATTATACCGATTTATTAAAAAAGAGCAGATTCATGTACGATTTCTTGAGTGAAGATTGGATTTCAGACGTTTTTTAGAGTCATCTTTTTTATTTTAATTCCTTCAGACAGTATAGAATTTACAATTTGAGATAAGGATATGTTCTCATTGGTGTTTTTGATTAGAGTAGATTGAATTAATCTAAGACTAGAGTATACATCTTGATCCACGTTTATACTTAATTGAGTATATTTTATGTCACTTTTTCGGGTTGTCTCTGCGAAATAATATGAATCACATTTCTTTGAACAAAAAATTGCATTTTTTGCATTGAAATTTTTTCCACAGTATTTACATTTCATAATATTAGATACGTACACTTGACTAACGTCACATAAATTCATTTTCACATATTCAATGTTCAAATCAGCATAGGCTCGAACCATTCTTGTAAATAATTTGTGATTTAATAGAATCTCACACCCAATCTATGGTCTGGAATAGATTACAGATGGAAGGGGTTGGTCAAGTGTATGAATTTCAGTTTTTAGTTGAATGTGACCAAATTCTAAATGATCAATTTCTAAAACTATCGGATGAATTGCCCAACCATATTTTGGTTCGTTGGAGAATGGAACAATTTCAATAAATTCTGAATCAGAAAATGTTTTTTGAAAGGATTCATCCATGCCAAGAATTTCCATTACAACATGTGTTGTTTTTTGAGATTTATCAAAAAATGAAATTTCAACGTGGCCAGTATCATAGTAAACAGCATCTACTTGAAATGTTTGGCGCAATGCATCCTTATCATCAGACGCACCTCCAGTTAAAAGCACAATTGCCAATACAGTAAAAACTCCAAGAAAAATTGGAGGACCTAGTTTTTTAGCCATCTTTGAACTCTTTTCTCATACGTCTAAGGAATTTTGAGTGTATTCGTATTCTTTCAAGAGTTTGTGATTGTGTTCTTTCAGTTCCAGGAGTAGAGTTTTTCTTAAAGAATGCTTTAATTTCAGATTCCATGGAATCATCTGCAATCAATGCAATACTTGCAACAATTCTATTAAACAACGGGTTACCATAACCTACTTTTTTGCCCATTTTGACCCAGTTTTTCTTTAACCATGGCCAGAGAATCTTTTTTCCGTATGGATTGGCAGCAATTCGCATTATCGGTAATTGCATATTTTGAGAGCGAACTTCAGATGTCTGAGAAAATTGCAATGTTTTGATTAGTAATTTTTCATCACGGAAATAACACAATGCACCTAAGAATCGTAATTTTTCCTCCATAGTTTTTGCATTCTTGTATAGTGTTACAAATTGAGAATGTGTTTTTGAATTTCCAGTCCATGCAACTAGTGAAAATACAGGTTCACGAATATCAGGGTGTAAAGTTGAAGGATTTTTCAAAAATGCTTTAAATTTTAAATTTGCTTTTTCTAAAATTAACTCATCGCCGAGTTTTCCTAATGCAAAAATAGAGAATCCTCGTAAAAATGCATCAGTGTGTCTATCTGATTTTTGTTTTTCCCATCCAAGATTAGATAAAATTTTTCTAAAATAATTAATTGTATATTCATGAATCTCATCAGAAAAATCTTCAAAAAATGTCAGCAATGATAAAAAGTTGAGATTGTTTGCGACATTTGTTTGTGGAAGATATGAATCCTCATCAAAGTATGCATCAGAAAAGTCTAGATAATTTCTAATGTCTTCTTTTCCTGCAACACACAATGCAAACAAGTCATTTTGAATTGCCCACCTATCTACATGTGGGATTTGTTTTTGGTCAACTAACATTTTAAGATCAAGTAAAATTCCATCATCATATTTTACACGGTAAAATCCAGTTCTGCCAAGGTTTGCAACAAACCCAGGACCAGAGGGAGATTTAACAGTAGTAGATTTTTTTGTTAACAGTATTGTTTTGGCCTCTTTTCCTAGACCATAGGTTATTGGAATGTTCCACAATCCCTTCTGAGTTTTTGGAGTAGACTCCATTAGGAATCGGCTTTGTTTTAGTAATAGTGAATTATTGTTTTGTGTAATCTCCACTTGAGGAAATCCAGGCTGTTTTAGCCACGAATTAACCATATCACTGACGGGCATTTTTGATGCTTTACCAATTGCATCCCACAAATCCTGTCCTTGGGCATTAGCATACTTGAAGGATGAGAGGTATTTTTTTAGACCTGCTCTAAAATTAGTCTCTCCAACATAATTCTCAAGCATTCTCAAAACACATCCGCCTTTATCATATGATATAACATCAAAGATTTCCCTGATTTCTGCAGGAGAATTTACTTTAACATCAATAGGATGAGTAGTTTTGAGGGCATCTAATCCCATTGCGCCATTCATTGCATCCTCAATGAATTGTTCCCAAAGATTCCATTCAGGGTAAAATTTGTCAACAAACTTTGTTGCCATAAATGTTGCAAAACTTTCATTGAGCCACAAATCATTCCACCATTTCATAGTGACTAAATTTCCAAACCACATGTGAGCAATCTCATGTGAGATAACTTCAGCAATGAATTGCTTAGTTCTAGTGGAGGATGTTTTAGGATCATATAGCAATATAGTTTCTCTAAATGTAATTGCACCCCAGTTCTCCATTGCTCCTGCTGCAAAATCAGGAACTGCAATCAAGTCCAATTTAGGTAATGGGTATTTTATTCCAAAATATTTTTCATAAGAAACAAGAAGTTTCTTCCCCAAGTCTAATGAGAATCGTCCTTTTGATTTATTGCCCTTTGTAGTAATAACTCTAATCTGAATTTTTCCAACCTTACCTGTAAGATATTCAAATTCTCCAACTCCAAGATATATCAAATATGTAGAAACAACTGGAGTTTTTGAAAAATTGTATACAGTTTTACTTTTAATTTTTTTCTTTGATTTAATAGGCATGTTAGAAATGGCAGTAAATTTGTTATCGGCAATTATTGAAATATCAAATGTTGCCTTAGCCTCAGGCTCATCCCAGCAGGGAAATGCACGTCTAGCATCAGCTGCTTCAAATTGAGTTGTAGCAAGATATTTGGTTTTTCCATTTTGAGTATACTGGCTACGATAAAATCCCAGTAATCGATCATTTAGAATTCCTTGAAATTTCAAATCAATAGTAATTTCACCCTTAACTTTTTCAGATAACTTAATTTCTAATTCTTCTTTTTTCTCATTAGTTTTAGGAGAAGATTTGATGATGTTCCCTTTTGATGTTACTTGACAAAATATGATTTTTAATTCAGCACAATGCATTGTGATTGAATTTGTTAGTTTTTTACAATCAGCAGTGATGCATTCAATTCCATTAAATGTGAATTTTTTTAGATCTGGTTCAAATGTAAGATTGTAATTAATCGGATTTACATCCATATTTCTGATATTTTGGTTGCACTTTAAGTAGATTTTCTATTGTATATCATGTCCATGGATCAGATTTTTCGTCCCATGTAATTGCACTAAATCCATTTTCAGTTAAAGTGTCACTGTTTTTGATTGCAATTAAGAGACACTCATCAGAACAATGAGTCATGTCTGAATTCTTCATGAATTTTTCACAATTTTTACAATATTGCCCCATATCTCAAATAAATAATGCTGAATTTTGCATCTATATCTCCTCAATAGATATCACTAAAACAA
>CALFHG010000007.1 GCA_937875805.1 uncultured Nitrosopumilaceae archaeon | reverse complement strand
GACAACTTTATGATGGAATTCAAAGACCGCTAAGAGAATTATCTAAAGCATCTGGTTCTTTCATTGGAAGAGGTATCACAACAACTGCTGTAGATATGACAAAAAAATATCATTTTGTTCCAATTGTAAGTAATGGCGATGTTGTTACTGCAGGAAGTGGAATTGGTACTGTTAAAGAAACTGATCTTATTGAAAACTTGATTATGGTTCCACCAGATCATCCTGGTGGAAAAATTTCAAATCTTGTAGCAGAAGGAGATTATGATTTAGAAACTGTACTGGCAACTACTGAGAAAGATGGACAATCAATTCCTCTTAAAATGTATCATAAATGGCCTGTACGAAAACCACGACCATATCTTAAGAGATATGATCCTACAGTTCCATTAATTACAGGACAACGTGTCATTGACACATTCTTCCCAATTGCAAAAGGAGGAACTGGTTCAATTCCTGGAGCATTTGGAACAGGAAAGACTGTTACATTACATCAAATTGCAAAATGGGCTGATTCTCAAGTTGTTGTTTACATTGGTTGTGGTGAAAGAGGAAACGAAATGACTGAAGTATTAGTTGAATTCCCACATCTTAAAGATCCACGTAGTGGAAAACCATTAATGGATAGAACTGTACTTGTCGCAAATACCAGTAACATGCCAGTAGCAGCAAGAGAAGCAAGTATCTACACTGGTGTCACAATTGCAGAATATTACAGAGATATGGGTAAAGACGTTGTACTTGTAGCAGACTCTACTAGTAGATGGGCTGAATCACTTAGAGAAATGAGTGGTAGATTAGAAGAAATGCCTGCAGAAGAAGGATATCCATCATATCTTGCATCAAGATTAGCAGAATTTTATGAAAGAGCAGGCCGTGTTAGAGCTTCTGGAAGTCCAGACCGTGATGGTTCAGTTACTTTGATTGGCGCTGTATCTCCATCTGGTGGTGACTTTACAGAACCAGTTACAACTCACACAATGAGATTTATCAAAACTTTCTGGGCTTTAGATGCAAAACTTGCATACTCTAGACATTATCCATCAATTAACTGGATGAATAGTTATTCTGGTTATCTTGCAGATATTTCAAAGTGGTGGAGTGAAAATATTAGTGAAGATTGGTTTAGCATTAGAGGTGAAACTTATAGTGTATTACAAAGAGAAGATACACTAAAAGAAATTGTTAGACTCTTAGGTCCTGAAGCATTACCTGATGAAGAAAAATTAATTCTTGAAGTTGCAAGAATGATTAAGATTGGTTTGTTACAACAAAACTCATTTGATGATGTTGATACTTATTGCAGTCCAGAAAAACAATTCAAGTTAATGAAATTATTAGTTGACTTTTACAAAAAGGGACAACAAGCACTCAAAGAAGGTGCAGCATTATCTGACATACGTGCATTACCTGTAGTAACCAGTTTACTAAAAGCAAGAATGGAGGTCAAGGATGATGAGATGCCAAAACTTGATCAACTAGACAAAGATCTACAAGAACAATTCAAATCAATTACAGGAGTGAAAGTATCAAATTGACAATAGAAGGTGGAGTTCAATACAGTAAGATTGCAGAAATTAAAGGTCCTCTAGTTGTTGTAGATGATGTTGAAAATGCAGCATTTGATGAACTAGTGGAAATTGAAACTAATGAGGGCGAAAGAAGATTAGGTAAAGTTCTCGAAGTAGGACATGGTAAAGCAATTGTTCAAGTCTTTGAGGGAACAACTGGATTATCAATTTCAGGAACTAAAGCAAAATTTGTAGGTAAAGTTATGGAAATGCCAGTATCAAAAGAGGTACTTGGTAGAGTATTTGATGGATTAGGTAGACCAAAAGATGGACTACCAGATCCAATTGCTGATAAATTTATTGACATTAATGGTGAACCAATGAATCCAGAACAACGTGAATATCCAAAGGACTTCATTCAAACCGGCGTATCTGTAATTGATGGATTGATGACTTTAGTTAGAGGACAAAAACTTCCAATCTTTTCAGGTTCTGGTATGTCTCACAATCTTTTGGCAGCACAAATTGCAAGACAAGCAAGTGTTGTTGGAAAACAAGATGACTTTGCTGTAGTATTTGCAGCAATTGGTGTGCAATACAGTGAGGCAGAATATTTTAGAAGAAGTCTTGAAGAATCTGGTGCATTAAAGAGAAGTGTTCTATTCCTTAACACTGCAGATGATCCTGCAATTGAAAGAATTATTACTCCTCGTGTAGCATTAACTGTCGCTGAATATTTGGCATTTGATTTAGGAATGCACGTTTTAGTTGTAATGACTGACATGACAAATTATGCAGAGGCATTAAGAGAAATCAGTGCAGCAAGAGAAGAAGTTCCTGGAAGAAAAGGATATCCTGGTTATCTTTACACTGACCTTTCAACAATTTATGAAAGAGCAGGCAAACTTAATGGAAGAAAAGGAAGTGTTACACAAGTTCCAATTTTATCAATGCCATCTGATGATATTACTCACCCAATACCTGACCTTACTGGTTACATTACTGAAGGGCAAATTGTAGTTGGTAGAGATTTGTTTAGACAAGGAGTTTATCCCCCAATCAATATTTTGATGAGTCTTAGTAGACTGATGAAAGACGGAATTGGTGAAGGAAGTACTAGAGCAGATCATGCTGAAGTTGCTAACCAAGTTTATGATGCATATTCTAGATCACAAGAAGTAAGGGCATTAGCAGGCATTGTAGGTAAAGCAGGACTAACTGAAATTGACCTCAAATACATGGATGTTGGTGATACTTTTGAAAAAGAATTCCTTACACAAGCAACTGATGAGAACAGAACCATTGAAGAAACACTTGATCTTTTATGGAAAATTGTATCAAAATTACCAAAGAACGAGATCACTAAAATCAAAGATAAATTCGTTGATCAATATTACAAGGGAGAGTAACTAATTGTCATTTGGACAAAACGTTGCAGCAACAAAAATTGAACTTTTTAAATATAAAAAATCTACTCAAATTGCTGTAATGGTTCAGCAAATTTTGGATGATAAACGTAAAGTTCTCTTAAAAAACATTGAAGAAATGATTCAGGAAGCATCTAAAGCAAGAGGTGGAATTTGGGATCCTTTACAAGATATTTACAAATCAGTTAATGAAGCATATCTAGCACTTGGTACCAATACTGTTGATTCTGTTGCAGAATCTACTCCTCCTGTAATGGAAGTAGAAGTTCATGTTAGAAGAGTTGTTGATGTAAAAATTCCTGCCCTCACTGTAACTGAAAAGGATACAAAATCAATGCCTTATGGATTTGCAGATACAAATTCTTCAATTGATAGAGCAGCAAAACAAATCAAAGAATTGATGCCAAAAATTTGTAAAGCAGCAGAATATGAAAATTCTATTTTTAGTCTTGCAAAAGCATTAGAAAAGACCCAAAAATTACTAAATGCACTTGAAAATGTCATTATTCCTCAATATAAAGAAAATATTAGATTTATTCTCTCTACTCTTGAAGAGAGAGAAAGAGAAGAATTCGCAAAGTTAAAAAAAGTGAAAGCAAAGATGGAAAGTAGGAAATAATGGCAAAAGAAGAAATTAAAAAATTACTTGAAAAATCAAAAAAGGAACTAGATGGAGATTACGATAATTTTGTAAAATCTATTCAAACCGATCTAACATCATTCAAAAAGAAAACTTTAGATCGAATTTGAATCTAATATCTTATCATGATTTAAATATGGATATCATGGAGCTTGATCGTAAATGAAAACTATCGTCATGTTACTTTTGGCAGCAGCAGCAATTTCAATTCTAGGTTCAACTGGAGTTGCATTTGCTCAAGAAGATTCTGCATCTAGTGGCGACTCTATGAAACTCGTAGGTGCTGGCTTAGCATTTGGTATTGCAGCCGGTGGAGCAGGAATAGGTCTTGGTCAAGTAGGTGCAGCAGGTCTTGCAGTCATTAGTGAGAATCCAGCTTTACAATCAAAGGTATTCATCTTCGTAGGTATGGTCGAGTCAATCGCAATCTATGGTATAGTTATGATGTTTATCATCTTAGGACAATAGTCCAAAGTAAATATTTTTCAAATTTTTAGATTTTTAATTTAATTATATTTTAGCTTGTTAACATCCAAAACTCTTGCACAATATCTACATTTGAGAACTCTTCCTTGTTTGTCAATAACATCCATTACTGATTCTATGTGTTCTGTACTATTTGTAATGCAATCAGGATTTGAACATCTAAAAATTCTATCAATCTCATTAGGTAATGAAACCCTTCTCTTCTCAACAAGTTTGTATCCTTTTATCATGTTGATTGTTGCTGTTGGTGCAATAACTGCTATCTTGTTTGTATCATCATCTTTTAGAAATTTATTTTCTACTTTGATGATATCTTTTTTCTTAAATTTGCCACTAGGAACATTCAAAGCTATGGTGATTAGACTGCCATCTTTACCATCTATTCTTAATGCATTAAGTACCTGAAGACCTTTTCCTTCGTCTATATGATCAATTACAGTACCTTCCTTAATTCGTCGAACCATGAGGTCGGACTGTTCCATCAGAATACTTTGTATAGTCACCTGTATATATTATTGAAAGAATGAACGAGTTCTACCAAAAAGATATCATCTCAATTAAGGATTATACAAAAGATCAACTAGAAACTATCTTTTCATCTACTGATAAAATTATGCAATTAAGCCTACCTGAAAGAATGGAAATTTGCAAAGGTAATACATTAGGATATTTGTTTTATGAGCCAAGCACTAGAACTCGCCTTAGTTTTAATTCTGCTATGGCATCCGTTGGTGGAAATTCATTAGGCATTTCTGATATAACATCTTCATCAACTCAAAAAGGTGAGAGTCTTGCTGATACCGTTAAGATAATGTCGATTTATTCTGATGTTCTAGTTTTACGTCACACTATGGATGGCTCAAGTAGATTTGCTGCAGAAATTTCTGATAAACCGGTAATCAATGCAGGTAGTGGTACTGAAGAACATCCAACTCAGGCAATTCAAGATTTGTTTACAATCAAAAAAGAAAAGAAAAAGATTGATGGTTTGAAAATTGGAATTGTAGGTGATCTAAAGTATGGACGAACTGTTTACTCTCTATTACACGGACTTGGAAATTATGATGTTGATGTTAGATTAATTTCTCCTGAATCACTAAGAATAAGATCTGATTCAACTTATGAAATAAAAAAGAAATTAGACTTTACTGAATCCACTAACATTGAAGATGATCTTGATGAACTTGATGTTCTTTATGTAACAAGAATTCAAAAAGAGAGATTCCCTGATGAAGAAGAATATCTCAAAGTCAAAGGAAGTTATGTTGTAGGATTGGATATGCTAAAACGAATGAAGGATGATTCAATAATTTTACATCCATTACCAAGAATTGATGAAATCTCAGCTGATGTTGATAAAACAAAAAATGCCAAGTACTTTGAGCAAGCTGAGTATGGAAAACACACTCGTGCTGCTCTTTTAGGTATGATTCTAAATGAGAATGGATTTTAAATTTAGAAAATCCGTATTCCATATATCTAGAGACGTTTCAATATGATTAGTTGACCGGAACAAAAATTATTCCAATTTTTCCCTTAGACTTGGTTTTATTTCCAAGACAAGAACTCCCACTTCGGATTTTTGAGCCTCGCTACAAGCAATTAGTTGATGATTGCATGATTGGTGATGGTCAGTTTGGAGTATGTTTGATTGATGAAAATAATTCTGTTAATGGCTGGAATTCCCCTAAATTAGTAGGTACCATTGCTAAAATTTCTAAGTGTGAAGATGTAAACATGGATGGATTACAATTACACATTGAAACAATTGGAAGAAACTCATTTAAAATTAAAAGAATCATTCCACCATCTATTGCACAACCCGTAAATTATGATCCTCTTTCAGTTGAGGGTCATCAAGAAATTTCTGAAATACATGAGAAAATTGGAACAGAAGAAAAAATGTACATACAAGCAGAAGTTGAAATGATTCCTGAAATTGATGAAAATATATCACTTGAAAGATGGGAAAAATTAGTTGAATTATGGAAAAAGAAAATCATTAAACAATCTTTACCTCAAATTGTCGATTCACATTCATTGAATCATGTTTTAGAACAATACTATCTTGATACTGATTTGCCAACAGTTGATTATATTTACTCACTATCTGCAATTGGTGCCAAGGATCCAAATGAGTTACAGCCAATTTTAGAGGCAATAACTATGGATGAACTAATTAAGCGAGTTGAAGAATTGTTGACAGTATAATTATGATATCTTTGAAAAAATTTGTAATATTTGGATTGATTTCATGTTTGTTGTTTCCTGCAAGTAGTGTTTATGGACATGGATTTGGTCTTGACACAATTTCTTCAATAAATATTGAAGGAAAAAAACTTTCAATCTCTGTAGAGATGCCACTGACTTTTGAAAATGATCAAGAACAAATTACAATTACTGCAACTGAAGATGCAACAAAAGAAAATGCAAAAAACGTTACTTTCCTGATTGGTCTGTTTCATGAAAATGAAATGATCTTTAGAAACTATTTCTTTGCAGAAGATGGTGTTTTACAAATTAAAGTCAATCCTACACAAGAAGATGAAATTACAATTCATGGTGAACAAGACTCATTGCTTGGAGCATGGCATGGAACTGAATCTAATCCTCTAGAAATTACAGGGCCATTGTTTAATTCAAGTGGTTTGTATAATTTTGAAATTGAGATACGAACGATTGATGAGCCTACAAATATCATAGAATCTGGAATCTATAATGCTGATTTGAGCGTAATTGAGACTGTATCATTTACTCAAAAAGACTCTAAAAATAATGATGTAGATTTTCGTTCAAAGTCGTATTTTGACACAATTTCTAATTTCAATTATGATTATGAGGCTAACCAAGTAACATTTGAAATGCCATTTGACTGGAGTGAAAAACAAATGTCTCATGTTTCTGTGGTTCACGTAGAGACTCATTTCCCAAAAGAGTTTGTCGAATTTTTGGCACCTAGTTATTCTGGATATGTAAATGGGATTGAATTATTCAAATCTTCAGTTTCTGTTGATGACTATACAGAAGATGATGAAAGAATAGTTCATTTTGTTTTGTTACAAGATCATTTGCGATATTTGAAAAATGAAATGAAAAAAGATCTTAGTGAATTTCCTGAAAATATGACATTTACAATTTCTATGAGTACAGATAAAGCATTTCCATTAGAAGCATATACAAAAAGTGAAGACTTCAAAATAAACCTCTCATGGGATCCAATGGTTGTGGAACCTGATGTTGCTACAAATTTTATTTTTACAATTAGAGATGGAAGAACTAATGAACCTCTGAGAAGTTCTGACTATACATTTGTGATAATTCAAAATGGTAAGGAAATTCATCGTGTTTCCGGACTGGCTCAAGTTGGTGGAGAATTTGAAAAATTTACATTTACTGAAGATCAGACAGGTCCTGCAATTATCAAATTTGAAAATATTCGAAATACAGGACAAGAAACTGAATTTGTACTAGTTGTTGTACCTGAATTTGGAACTATTGCATTATTAATATTGGTAATTTCTACAATGAGTATTATTTTTGTAACTAGAAGAAATCAATTATTCATTTAAAGTGCCACTAACTTTACAGTATCCATATTCTTATTTCTCTGAAAATCTTTTGTAATTGTAGATACTTTTTCTGCATCTCCATTAATTACAAAAAGTTCCATGCATTTTTCCTTCTCAATTTTACTATGAAGATGTGTTGTGATTAAATCCTCAAAATTATGTGTAATTCCTGAAACAATATGATCAAATTCATCATTATGTACAACCAAGAGAATGGCATGAATATTTCCTGACAAATTGGCTTTTTGTTTTTCTTCAGAAACAAATGTTCTAATCCCTGCTCTGATGGCTTCAGACCTTCCAGAAAATCCCATTGAAGATTGAAGCTTGTCTAATTCTGATAGCATTTCATCATTTAGAGAGATTGAAACTATTGGCATATGCCTAATGTTATTAATTATCTTATAAGTTTAGCAATAAATCTTATTAAGATTTTATAAATTTATTAATAATCTAAATTGAGATGCTTTGTGAATACACAAACAAAACTAGCAATTATTGCTATTGTAGTAGTAATTCCATTAACATCAATTGTTGTTTACAGTACTAATTCCAATCAACAGTATACTCCAATTGATAATTCTAAACTGCAGGTAATCTCATCGTTTAATCCACTTCATGAATTTTCACAAATAGTTGGACAGGACAAAGTTGATGTTAGATTACTAGTTCCAGTTGGAGTTGAACCACATGATTGGGAACCAACCATAAAAGATGTTCAAGAGATTCAAAAATCTGATTTAATTATAATTAATGGAATAGGTTTTGAAAATTGGGTGGATAATTTGGCTGAAAATAATTATCAAGGAATTATAATTGATACAAGTGATGGAATTTTAATTAATAATTTAGATCAAGAAAATACTACTGATCCACATATTTGGCTAAATCCTGTTTATGCAAAAAAACAAGTACAAAATATTGCACTAGCTTTTTCAAATCATGATCCTGAAAATGGAGAGTTTTATCACGCAAATGCTGTACAATATAGTGAAAAATTAGATTTACTTGATTTAAAAATTAGAACTGAATTATCTAATTGTAATAATGATTTTATTGCATTTCATGATGCATTTTCATATTTT
>CALFHG010000006.1 GCA_937875805.1 uncultured Nitrosopumilaceae archaeon | reverse complement strand
ATTGTATTAGTCCAATCTCCTTTTCAATGATATCTCCAAATGTTTCTTCTAATTCTAATTCCAGAGTTTTATTTTTAATACAAAATAAAATAAAAGGCAAGCATAATGTCACAAAAGAACTAGAAGACAAATGTAATTTTCTTGCCATAATATTTGATAATGATTTTATTTTTGCACCATCCCAACGAATTCTATTTAGTAAAGGCCACGATAAATTATATTTAGAATATCTTATTCGATCATCATTTTGATATAATTTAATTAAAGTATCATTTAGATATCGAAGTAATCTCCAATTCTGAGTTTTCATAATTCGTCCAAAAAGCACATCTGCAGTTGAAATTATTTCTAAATATTTTGCAAGTGAAGCACTATCTAATTCACTAGTTACAATACTGGAATAAAATGCATTAATTTTTTCTCTAGGATCAATTCGCATAGAATAAAGAACACTGCGAGCTTCTTCAACTGAATTTGCTTTAAAGAAAGCATTTACTCCATCTTCAACATTAACACTTTCAAAAGATTGTTCTGTTTGTGGATTAAATCCTGTTTCTAAAGATTGTGTAAGATTTATCATTGAACGAATGTCTCCTTTTGATTTGTCAATGACTTTGATTAAAGCCCCAGGACTTAATTTTGTACTTTGTTTTTTTAAAATATTTTCAAGATATACACGTAATAATCGTGGAGGTATTCTTTTAAAATAAATTGTGTTTACTACTTTTTTAATGCTTTTCATTTTATCTGATGTGTCATTGTTTGCTGCAAGAACAATTGGAACAGTTGGTTCTTTTAAAATATCAACAAGTGCAGATGCACCACCATAATCGCCACGACCATGAATTCCGTCAACTTCATCTACAAAGATCATAGGAGTTCCTAAAACACTCACATTTCCTAAAACAGGCATAAGAATTTCATTAATTCTAGATTTACTTCTAACATCACTTGCATTTAGTCCAATCATATCATATCCGAACTGTTTTGCAACAAGATATGCTATTGTGGTTTTTCCAATTCCAGGGGGGCCTACTAGAAGTAAGGGCTTTGTACCTTTTTTCCATTTAACAAACCATTCAATAATTGCTGCTCTGGCTTCTTCATTTCCAACCATATCAGAAATTATCTGAGGTCGATATTTTTCAGACCACATCAATGTAATCACTTAGGAAGTTTAGATTGGTACTCTGACCATTTATTGGCTTTTTGTAATTTATTGTACCAGTATTGGTTATAATGCTCCACAGTCAAAAATAAGAATTCTAAAAATTCTTTATGAGAGAAATCATCAGGTAATAGTTCAAGTGTAAGTCTTGCATCTTGTAAATACAAATTACTTTTTTCCAAAGTGACTTCAAATCCTTTTTTCACATCATTTGCTAATAACGAATAGTAAAGTGGCCAAGAAGGTATTTTTACAAAACCATTTTTAATTGAATCTTCAATTTCATTTCCACATCCAACGCCTTCAGCAGCTCTTGCCATACCTAAGTAAAAAATTTCACCCAACGGTCTTTCTGCTAAAGCCATATTTCTTCCAGCAGTTCCCATCACTGCACGATATTTTTTGTAAGATAATGTCATATCCTCTTCAGTAATTTCTGTGGGTTTTGATTTTAATTTTTCATCTAGATATTGCCCAACTTGAGCATCCTTGAATCCTGCTTCAAATTCTTTTAGAACTTGCTCACCACCTTTAGAAATTTTATCTCGAGCTAATTTCAAAATATATGGATTCATTAGTTTGTAATCATCAAGAAATTCTAAATCTTCATCTTTGTCTACAATTCTATCCATAGGTTCACTTAGATCAATTGCAAGAATATGCCCTTCAACCATATCTTGTTTTAATTGAGGATCGTCTCTTCCAGAATATTCTGCTGCTGCATCAAATAATCCATTAAAAACAGGAAAGGTCATTTTTACAAAATTTGAATTTAAAATTCGGTTTACTCTATCTTGCATCACATCAAGACTTTCTAATTTTGATTTAATAGGCTCAATTTCAGATGCATTTAAGATAATTTCAGTAGAACCTACTTCATTACCAAATGCTTGCTGAGTTGCATTTGGATTTGTGTCTGATTTTATTTCATAAAGTAATCCTTGAGCAAATCTTTCTGCAAAATTTGGGAATTGGTTTTCTGTTTCTTCTTTGTATTTGTTAAATAATTTGTAACCTTTAGATTTGAACAAAGCTTGTTTGATAATCTGTTTTCCAGGCTTTGTACTCATCAAAGCTTCTTTACTAATTACAGATTGATCTTTGCCACTCACAAACGTTAATCTTTTTTATTGTTATTTATGCTTTCAAATTAAATATTTTCTTCACTTAAATTACGAGCGACCAATTTGACAATATGGATGTAATAGAAATTCTTCGTGAAGCTTCAAACAAAATTTATGAAAACGTAAAAGAACTTGCAGGAACAGAAGATGCAGCAGGTGATTTTGGTATTGGAGCTGGAGGAGATATTTCAAGAAACATAGACATTATCGCTGAAAAAACGGTTTTAGATTATCTCAAAGAAATTAATTTTGAATGTGTAGTTTTAGGTGAGGAATGTGGGCGAGTAGAGCTATCAGATAAACCAAAAGGTTTTGTTATAATGGATGCAATTGATGGTTCTGCAAATGCAGTTAGAGGTGTTCCTTTTTTCTGTAGTTCGTTAGCTTTTGCAACTGAGGATAAGCTTAGTTCAATTACAGATGGTGTAATTACAAATCTCTCTAATGGTGAGATGTATTGGGCATCAAAAAACAAAGGTGCATTTTTTAATAATAAACAAATCAAAGTTCACAAAAAAGATCCTATCTACAAAATAGTTGGAATTAACACATCAGGTGCATCAATTGAATTAATGAATAAACTACATCCAATTTTTCAAAATCATAATCATACTAGACATTTTGGAGCAAATGCTCTTGAAATGGCAATGTTTGCAAGAGGATTGATGGATATTTTTATTGATTTGAGAAATAAAATTAGAATCCAAGATATTGCAGCAGGTTATGTAATTGTTAAAGAAGCAGGTGGGATGCTATTAGATGAGAATTTGAATCCACTTGATGCAGATCTAAGTTATGAGACAAGAATTTCTTTCATAGCATCTGCCAATCAGGAAATTCTTGATGAAATAATGTCACAAATCAATAATTGAATTTTGTGAATGAAAAATTGAAAAAATATGTATAGTTTGATAATTTATTTGTCATTCTTGAGTTTTTAATAGATCTAACAAGTTAATCCTAAGAGAAATATATTTAACCAAAGTTAGGAAAAAACTTCTTGTATGGTAACTGAGATGAAAGCAAAAGTAATCTATAGAGAGTTACTAAAAGAAGATCTAGTAATTATCAGATTAGTTCCAGATAAAGGAATGCCAGAATACAAAACAGGTCAATTTTTAACAATCGGTCTTCCAATTCCTGCAGAGAAGAAAATTGTTCGAAGAGCATATTCAATTGCATCACACGCAGAAAATAGAGATTATTTTGAATTTGTAATTAGATGGGTTAGAAAACCACTTCCAGGTCGTGTAACAACTGAATTATTTTATCTTAGTGTTGGAGACGAAGTTACACTCGGAGAACCAACTGGAGCAGCATTGCTCATTAGTGATAAATTACACAATGGTAAAAAAGACAACAGAAGAGTAATTTGTGTAGGTGGCGGAACAGGTCTAG
>CALFHG010000005.1 GCA_937875805.1 uncultured Nitrosopumilaceae archaeon | reverse complement strand
GCTTTGATTGCAATGTTTGTGGTATTTGTAATTCCTGAATATACCAAAGGAACACTAGAAAAGAGTCTCCCAGAACTTACTGATGAAAACCAACAAGTTGTAGATATTTTAATGAAGTATAATGGTCCAAATGATTCAGGATTAACTGTAAAGGGAGCATTAGAGAATAAAATAAGTGAAGAATATCCTCAAGAGAAAATTTTTGATCATAAAAAAACTACCATTGATCTAATTGTCACAAATGTAAATTCTGAAGAATATCAGGTTGTTTTTAATTTCAAATCATACAAGGGTGAAATGAATTATGATTGGAATGTAAATGTAATCTCTGAGAAAATTACATCAAATAATTCAGAATCAAAATACATTATCGGTCTAGTAGACTATGATGATTAGGCTCAAATTGTTACTAAATCTTTAGTAAATTTGTGCATTATAATTGGTCTATCTTTTACAATTAATGAATCCTCTATTCTAATTCCAAATTTATTTTCAATATAGATTCCTGGTTCCACAGTAATTGCCATATTTTCTTTTAATTTTATATTACTTCTATAAGAAATACATGGTAGCTCATGTACTTCTAATCCAATTCCATGTCCTGTTGAATGGATAAAGTATTTGCCATAATTATGATCATCAATGTATTTTCTACATGCAAAATCTATATCTTTACAATCAATATTTGGTCTAACAGCTTTTAGACCAAGTCTTTGAGATTCTTTAACAATTTCATATGCTTCATTTGCTTGTGATGAAATTTTTCCAAGTGCAAATGTTCTAGTTGCATCAGAAACATATCCTTTGTATCTCAATGTAAGATCAGCTACTACTAGATCTCCTTTTTTGAATTTTCTATTTGTAACTTGAGCATGAGGTAATGCACCATTTGGACCTCCTGCTATAATTAATGGATTAAGTGTAGATTTGTATCCAGTATCAAACATTTCTTGTTCCATTGCATATGTCATCAAGATTGTTTGTAATTCAGATTCTTTTTGCCCAACTTTCATTTTTTTAATACAAATTTGAAACATTTCATCGATAATTTTTGAGGCTTTTTTGAGAATTTGTATTTCTTTTTCATCTTTTATGATTCTAGCATTGTAAAATGGTTCAGTTGATGATTTTATTTTTGGAATTGATTTTTTTAAAGACATCATTACTGAATAATTCTGGCAATCAGTACAAACACGATTTTTTTTAATTTTTTTAACAACTGAAGTGATTAGACCTTCTCCACGTTCTGCAGTAATTACATCACAGTCTACAGATTCTTCTTTTGCTCTTCCAACTTCAAGTTCAGGTGCAATTATTGTAGTTTTTCCATTTTTTTCAAGTAAACCGATTGCCTCACCCCAAAATCCAGTCATATAAAACAAATTTTCAGGCTCAAATGTAACCAAAGTATCACAGTCAATCTTTTGAGCATATTTCAAAATATTCTTTCTGCGCTGTTTCATACAGAGATATTTCCAATTCTCAATTTATGTATGATGTAAAGTTTGTATATGGAAAATTGGACCAGATCGCAATGGCTGAAGAAAAGAAAAAAGTAGTTGCATTACTATCCGGGGGACTGGATAGTCAACTTGCAGTAAGAATGATGCAAGAGCAAGGTTTTGAAGTATCAGCTGTTGCAATTAAAACTCCATTTTGTGATTTTGATTGTGGAAGAGGATGTGGTTTTGAAATTAGAGAAAGAGCAGATGATCTTAATGTAAATTTAAAAACAGTTTATCTCGGTGATGAATACATTGAGATGTTAAAACATCCAAAGCATGGAATTGGTGCAGGATTTAATCCATGTGTTGATTGTAGAACAATGATGTTTGATGCTGCAAAAAAACACATGGAAGAAATTGGTGCAGAATTTATTATTTCAGGAGAAGTGTTAGGTCAACGTCCAATGAGTCAACATGCACCATCACTACATATTATTGAAAAAGAATCAAATTTAACTGGAAAAATTGTTAGACCATTATCTGCTGGATTATTACCACCAACAGATGCAGAAAAGGATGGATTAATCAAAAGAGAAAATCTTGGAATGATTAAAGGAAGACAAAGAAAAATTCAAATACAAATGGCTAAAAAATACGGTATTGAAAATCCACCAAATGCAGGTGGCGGTTGTTTGTTAACTGAACCACAATTTGGAATTAAAGCTAAAGATTTGTTTGATCATATAGAAACTCCAACAACTAATGAAATTGATTTGTTAAAAATTGGAAGACACTTTAGGTTAGATGAGGAAACAAAATTTGTTGTAGGAAGAAACAAAGATGAAAATGAAATGATTAAAGCATTAGCGTTACCTGGAGATATTTTACTTGAGGTTAAAGATTACGTAGGACCAGTTTCAATTTTACGTGGTAAGAATGCAAAGTTACATGTAAAATTTGGATCAGCTGTAACTCTAAGATATTCAGATGCACCAAAAACTGAACACAGTGTTGTTTCTGTTAAAAATGGAGATTCAATTGATGAAATTAGTTTAGAATGTGCAGAAGAGCAATCTTATCTTAAATTTAGAATGTAGGCGTGAAATTTTTTAAAAATTAGTTAAAACTAAGGAAGAGTTTTTGAATAAGTAGATCTCATTTTCAACAAGGATGCAAAAACAAGAAAATTCCACATATCTAAAGGCAATAACGATTAGAGACATCAGTGATGTTCACTCTATCAAAGAAGATATCAAAAAAAATATGATTTTAATTCTAAGAGTCACTCCATTAGCACAAAAAGATGTGGAACAACTTCGTAAAGTAGTTGAGGAATTGTATTCTATTGCAAAAGCAGAAGATGCTGAAATTGCAAGATTAGGAGAAGAGAGAATTATAATTGCTCCATCTAGCATAAAGATCTGGAAACCAGAGTACGATTTAAAATAATTTTATTGCTTCTTGAACTTGTGGATAATGTGCAGGAAGCTTATACATTCGTCGAATATTCATTGCAAGATTTTCTGATTTTGAACGTTCTCCGTGATTAACTAATACACGACGAAGTTTTGGTCTTAATCTTTGTACAAATGACATTAATTGGTTATAATCACTGTGTCCACTAAAACCATCTAGTCTTTCAACACTACAATTAATTGAAACAACTTCAACTTTTCCTTCTTTACCTAACATAGTTGCTTGTTTAGAACCATCAAGAACCCTTCTTCCCATAGTTCCATTTACCTGGTAAGAAACAAACAGTACTTTGTTCTTTTTATCAGGTGCAATATTTTTGAAATATTCTAAAACTGGTCCACCTTCTAACATTCCAGATGTTGCCAAGATAATACATGGTGAATTATCTCTCATAGGTTCTTCTCTAGCATCTGCATGTTCAATATTAGTAAAGTATTCAGAATCAAATGGATTATCATCAGTTTCTAGTATTTTTTGTTTAAGTTCTCTTGCAAGATATTCAGGATAAGATTCGTGAATTGCTGATGCCTCTGAAATCATTCCTTCTGTAAAGACTGGTGCTTCAACCATTTCTCCTGATTTCATATAGTGATCAATTACCATCATAATTTCTTGTGCACGTCCAACTGCTGGTATAGGAATCAAAACCTTGCCGCCATCTGCTAATGTGTTATTTACAGCATTGATGAAAGAAGATTCCACTTCTTGTCTAGTTGGTTGGATGTCTTCTTTAAGTCCATACGTACTTTCAATCAATAAGGTTTCAACTCTTGGAAAATTCCAACTTGCAGCTTCAAATAAAATACTTTTTCCAAATTTAATATCACCTGAATAAACAAAGTTATGATCACCATTTCCAATATGAAAGTGACATAAAGCAGAACCTAAAATATGACCTGCATTTGCAAAAACTAGTTTAATGTCAGGAGAAATATCAGTTACAGTTCCGTATGGTAAAGTAATTGTTTGTCTCATGACCTGTTTTACATCTCGTTCAGCATAAATTGGCATTCTACCTTGAGCTGCAGCTACTTTGATTGCATCTAATTGAATTAAATTCATCATTGGTAATGTGGGTTCAGTACAATAGATTGGGCCTTTGTATCCATATTTGCATAATGCTGGTAGGAATCCAGTATGATCCAAATGTGCATGTCCAATAACTATAGCATCAAGTTCATCTAGAGTAATGTTTAGAGAATCTAATCTTGGAAATGCATCCATTGGAGAGCGTGCGCCAGGATTAAGTCCACAATCAATGAGAATCTTGCTTTCAGGAGTAGATAGTAACATTGAAGATCGTCCTACTTGGCCAAATCCACCAAGAGTATGAAGTGATACTTCGGTTCTTTGAGATAAACGAGGTCTGAAAATTTCATCGCCTACTTGTTTTAGCTGTTTACTTCTTTCATCAGAGGCTTGTTTTAGAGTTGCATTGATTGTTTGAATTGTACGTGAAGGGATGGTTGTAGATTTTCTAATTCGTAATCTCCAACCTATCTTCTCAGTTACTTCAGCATGATTGAATTCTTTTGCATCTCTTTGTAACAACCAAGGTCTTTTTACTTCAATTGATACTTCACCGGTGGTGATATCAAAAACAGTTCCTTGTAGATTAGCTTCTTTTGGAACACAATCTGCCAAAATTTTTCTTGCTTCAGCTTCCGGTTTTCTAATTGATTCATCAGTTCTAACAACAATTCTTTTTTTGATTATGTTTACAAGTTTAGAAATTGTATCATTATTTTCTATTAGGTAACGTGGAGAATTTGTATAAAGAGCAATTCTTGGTCCTTCGTATTCTATTTTTGTTATACTTGCCTCTTTAGGCATACTTTGCAGTATGGTGGCCATTATATTCTGGCTACTAGGAGCTGATTCTTTTTCTTGATATTTTCGTTGCATTAAATCACTAAAGTTCGATGACGGCTTTCTTTTGCTCATCTGTTAATAGACGGAAACCGTCTTTGTCCATAACTGCGATGTTAATTCCATCGCCTGTACCAATGTTTCTAGTTATTGCAGCTTTAACAGCTCTTAGAGCTATTTGTTTTGCTTCTTCAATTGTAAGGTCTTCTCTGTATTCTTCTTCTAGTAAACCATAAGCTACTGGAGAACCGCTACCAGTTGTTACATATGATTTCTCTTCTACTGAACCAAACATGTCGACATTAAATAATGAAGGACCATTTGCATCATATCCACCAAGTAAGATATCAGCCATGAATGGATAACCTCTATTTTGATGAAATATCAATGAACAAAGTCTTGCAAGTGAATGAATTGAGATTGAATTTTGTTTGTCAACTCTGTGAAGATTAGAATGGTAGCGTAAAACATCAACAATGTTTTGTGCGTCTGCAACGCCACCTGCTAAGGTTAATCCTGCGTGTAAATCGATTTGTTGAATTTTCATAGTATTGTTATTTGCTATAAAATAGCCTGCGCTGGCTCTCATGTCGGCGCATAATACGACACCGTCTTTAGCCTTGATACCTACTGTGGTAGTCCCATGCAGAATTTTTTCTTCAACGTTATTTGACAAAATACACCTATTAAGATAAAGTAAA
>CALFHG010000004.1 GCA_937875805.1 uncultured Nitrosopumilaceae archaeon | reverse complement strand
TCCTCTTGCTTTTTCTGATTCATTTTGAAAACTACTTTCAGCAGGAACTTCATGGAAAAAAGGTTTATAGGATTTCTCAACTTTTGGCATTGTGTCTTTTCTTTTTAGGTAGGTTGGAGCTTGAAAGTCTTGTAATTTTGGATCTATGACTCCAGTTTTTCCAGTTGGAATAAATTTACCTTGCTTATTTTTATATCCTGCAACCATGACTAATCTGAATTGCCAATACTACTTAAAGTTACAGTTTTCTCCTTTGATAACTTTTTTTTAATCGCAAACAGCTTCAAAAGTAAATTCAAATGAATTTCTTTAAGATGGTCCTGATATTTTTGCTTTAACTGTATGTCTATCTCCAATTCTTTACTTATTGATATGTCAAACATTATTTTTTTAGTGGTCTTGCAAATACCCAGTTCTGCATATATGCTTTGAAGTTAATCACTATCAATACCAAACCCAAGAAAGTCATAACTGCCAATGTTGCCTTTTTACTGCTATCCCCAATTTCCCAATAAGCTTCATGTTCTCCAATACTGGCATTTCCAACGAGAGGAACTCCAAATCCAATTAGCATTACAAATCCTATCAAGAACAACAACTGTCCAAAATGAATGTGGCCATGTGACCTTTGAAATGAAACTCCTGCACCAAGTAATCCTGCAACCAATGCAAACAATATCACATTTTCATTAAGTTCAATTTCCAAGTATTGATCAAACTCGTATAGGATAATAACTACAACTGCAACAAATATAATGAAATGAATGTTCTTTAGAAATTTTACGTTAGGTTTCAAATCTTCATTATATTTCCATTTTTATCATAAAATGTTTGCTGTCCAGAATTCATAATTCTATTCAATGCCTGTTCCTGAATGGCATATTGCATTTTTTCCTTATCTGCTAGGTCTTTTTTATCATATTTTTTTAGATAATGTACTAACTCATTGTCAGCTTGTGATGATTTTTTAGATTCAATGATTCCCTTGATTTTGGATTTTGATCGTTTCATATCTTCACATGATGAACCGTAACGCCATGATTTTTTTCCTCGTTTTTAGTGTTATCTTCATTAAATTTCGCCTTTTGTTTTAGTTGATGTTCGTGCAATCTAGCTTGTCCTATTGATTCTGCATACACTCTAAACTTAATTTTACCCTCGTTTGCATCTAGAAAATCTCTAAACTCTTTTTTTGATTTGTGACCACTTGCAGAAAAATCATCTGTTTCATTATGAGCTTGTAACCTGTGACGCAAATCTCCTACTTTTCCGGAAAATCCCCCTGCAACTCCAACATAGATTAGTTGTGAACCTTTGTAGAATTCATAGTGACCTGGTTTATGTGGAACTCTATGAATATTCTCTTTATTCCAAGAAACTTTCTCACCATTCTTTAGTTGGGCAAACATTGCCTTGCGACTATCTGGATTCAATAAAATATCTTAATTTAACTACTATTATACTATTTTGGGATATGAGGAACGACCTTATTCCATGTTTTTTGTCTTCCTATTGAAGACCATTTGACATTTTTTATTTTGTCTTCTTTCCTTAAAGGTAGCCAAGCCATTGATCTTTTGACACTATCATCAACATTAAATCCCTTGTAATCGTCTTTTACAAACAACCATTTATGATGATAGATTTGATTTATGTTCAATTTTTTAATTTTACCGTCAGAAACTTTCAAGCCTGTTGTTGCAAGAGGTTCTTGTGCTGAATCCCAATTCGGAGATTTGATAAAAGAAACAACTTTGTCTTTTTCATTATATTTTACAATGTCATAATCATAGCCTTTTGGCAGTTTGTCTTTGAATGAATTTAGATTTGGTATGACCTTTTCTGAACTTTTATGAACGTAAAAGTTTCCTCTAATTTTTTTTACCTACTTTCTCTCCGTTTTTTAGTTGGGCAAA
>CALFHG010000003.1 GCA_937875805.1 uncultured Nitrosopumilaceae archaeon | reverse complement strand
AATGAACAAAGTATACCCATGAATCGTTTTCTACTCCTTCAAGAATTTTTCCAGATTTTTTTATTTCCAGATTATTCCATCCCATGTGAGGTACCTTCATCGAAGAAAAAGGAAGTATAATTACTTCGCCCTCAATAACATTCAGACCTTTCTCTTTACCTTCTTCACTTTTTTCAAAAAACATTTCCATTCCAAGACAAATACCAAGAACAGGCATGTTTCCCACATATTCTTTAAATTGAATCTTGGAAAAATTTCTAATACTATTCATAGCAGGATCAAAATTACCCACACCTGGAAGCAATAAACCAGAATATGTGTTTTCATTATCAAAATTAGTTATTACATCAACTGTAGCTCCTACTTTTTCAAGTGAATTTTTTAGACTGAAAATATTTCCAGCACCATAATCAAAAATTGCAACACTTACCATTACATTGAACCTTTTGTACTTGGAATTCCTTTTTGTTTTTTATCTAATGATGATGCATTTCTTAATGCAACAGCAAGTGATTTTATGGCAGCCTCAACTTTGTGATGATCATTATCACCATACTTTACAGTGAGGTGAATACAACTATTGAGATTTTGTAATAACGATTGGAAAAAATGTTCAAGATCTTCTTTTGATACATCTTCAATTTTATTACGTTTAAGAGATAATGTTAATTTCCAAAACGGGCGTTTTACTAAATCAATTGAAGCCTCTGCAAGGGATTCATCCATTGGAACAGAAGCATAGCTAAATCTAGTAATTCCACTTCTAGAACTTAATGCCTTGTCAATTGTTTGTCCTATTGTAATTGCAGTATCTTCAATCAAATGGTGCTCTATACCATCGTTTGATTTTGCATCGACTTTGAGATCCATCATACCATGCGTTCCAAATGATACAATCAAGTGATCAAGAAAATTTATTCCAGTTTTGATAGATGTTTTTCCTGAACCATCAAGGTTTACAGATACTGAAACGCTTGTTTCTTTTGTATTTCGTTTAATTGATGCCTTTCGCGGTGCCATTTTTCTCACAGATTATGTAATTG
>CALFHG010000002.1 GCA_937875805.1 uncultured Nitrosopumilaceae archaeon | reverse complement strand
ATGCCAACATCATTTCATCATTAGTACCACTAACAATTTGTTGTGACTCTTCGGGATTTACCTTTATTGCGTTAACATTAGATAAATCAAGATCAGTTTTTTCCAAGAAAATGTTATTTTGAGAATCTTTACGTCTCAAAAATCCCTGAGGGTCAACAAAAAGAAAATTTGAATCACTTTTAATTTTTTTAAATATATCACCAGATATTTCATGGTAAATTGGACTTACAAGGTGAGCATCAGCATCACTTTGAGAGTAATCAATTGGATCACATTCATTTTCAAGTTTTAAAGTTCTATCAGAACCAGTTATTGAAATAGCAAATTTTGTGGTATTTTTTTGAGATTCTGAATTTACAAGATTAATTTTATGTTCATCCAAGTATTGTTTTGGAAAGTCAGGGCCAAATTTTGTAAATAAATCTACATCAAATTTGAATTGTCTTGCTGTAATACCAGAGTAGCAAGCAGCCCCACCAATTTGTTCATAATTATTCCCATCAATGGTAATAGTGTCAATTGCACAATGAGCAAAAACATTTAGTTTCATCTATTTTATTTTTAATCAATGAAGATTTAGTTTTTTGCATTTTTTTTAGATTTACAATCTGAGCACATGATATCCCCTCGGATTACCTCGACTTCAACTCCAGATCTAAAACAAGTATGGCAAAGACCACGCATGACTATCAATTGAAGTTATTAGATCTAGGATTAAAACATTAGGAGTTTTGTCAACAATACAGGTATAAAATAGCCAAATTTTGTGAAAATTCTACAAGAATATAAGTAGGCAAATTTGCTCATGTTCATGCCACTTAAGCGTGCAAGTAGAGGCCGTACAAAGGGAGGGAAAGGATCTTCAGGCACAGTACAATGTACAAACTGTGGCCAAACAGTCCCAAAAGACAAGGCAAAAAAAGTCACATCTAAATTAAATCTAGTCGAACATACATTAGCAAAAGAACTACGTGCACAAGGCGCATACATTGCATCACCAACAGTTTTGAAACATTATTGTATTTCATGTGCAATTCACTTTAAAATTCTAAAAATTAGATCTGCAGACAGCAGAAGAACACGCGGAAAACTTCGTTAGTATTATTCTTCAAAATTCAAACTTTCTAAAGTAATTCAAACATATTCTAATCTTCAATAAAATCAATTATTTCTTGATTGTTTGTATTCCTAAATACAATCACAGATACATCATTCTTTATGATTCGGATATGATACACGGTAGTTCTATGGGGGAAAAGAGTAAAGATCTGCTAGTTATTGTGAAAACTAGAATTTAGAATCTAACGAGTATTGTTTTCCAAAGTTTGTCCAGGAGTTGAACTAAACTTCTCAATAGTTCTCATTTCATCTTTAGTAAGGGGTTGAATACCTACACGATAGAGGGGAGTTACTCCATGTCTAACAAGGAGATTACGATAATGCTCAAAAAATAAGCCTAATT
>CALFHG010000001.1 GCA_937875805.1 uncultured Nitrosopumilaceae archaeon | reverse complement strand
CTCTTTTACTAATACAAAACTTGCTCGTCCGTTAATTACCATATGTTCACCTGTGAATGCTTTATTGTCTACTAGCATTCCTTTTTGCATTAGTTCTAATGCCACAATTGCAAAATTATCAAATACACTAATTTTTGGATTTTTTATTTCATAATTATAATCTGATATGCTGATGAATCTTAATTCTTCTAACTCAATTGTAGTTTGATAATCTTTAAGATCATATGGTGGTAAATCACTAAAACTTGAAAATTTAGGATCGTCTAAATGAATTCCTCTTAGTTTAGTTAGATCTTTTGTAATTCCTGATTCAAACAATGTTTCAATAATTTTAATAATTTCTTCATTATCTATCAAAATGATCATTTCAAATTTAAAAATTATCTGTTTAAGTCTTGATATGGGTATAATAGGATGTAAAATCTAGTCATATCGTGTCAAAATATCAATCAGCATCACCTAACGTCAACATGGGTGGAGCTAAAATTCTAATTTCAGCAGTTATCATTCTTATCATAATAGCCGTAGTAGCATCAGCATCTGTAAAAATAGTTGATTCTGGTAACAGGGGAGTACTAACGCACTGGAGTGCAGTGGATCTTACAAACCCACCTTTAGATGAGGGAATACACTTTCTTGTCCCGTTCCAAGATGATGTAGTCCAACTTGAGGTTCGTACACAAAAGTACGACGCACAGACTAGAAGCGCATCAAAAGATCTTCAAACGGTTGAAACAACAGTTACTGTAAACTATCATGCAGATGAAGAAAGAGTACACATACTTTACAAAGAAGTTGGTTTGGATTATGAAAATAGAGTTATCCAGCCAGCAATTGAGGAAACAGTAAAACAAGTTACTGCAAATTACAACGCTGAGGAACTAATTACAAAAAGACCTCTAGTTAAGGCAGACATTGAAAATGCAATTAGAGAGAGATTAGATTTGTTTAATGTAAAAACAGAAGTAATTTCAATTACAGACTTTGATTTTTCAGACTTGTTTTCAAAAGCAATTGAATCCAAAGTAGAGGCAGAACAAAAAGCCAAAAAAGCAGAAAACGATTTAATTAGAATCGAGGTAGAGGCAAGACAATTAGAGGCTCAAGCAGAAGGTTTGGCATCAGCCAACATGGCAGAAGCAAGAGGTGAAGCTGAAGCAATTTCAATTATCAATCAAGCACTGTCATCAAACCCATACTATCTAGAGTGGCTAAAGACTCAAGCATGGGATGGCAAACTTCCGCTAGTAGTAGGTCAAGGTGGAACTCCATTCATTTCAATTCCAGTAACACCATAAAATAACAGGTAATTTTCGTTCTCTAGTTTTATCATAAAATTACAAAGTAGGAATTATTGTTCTCTAGTTTTATCATTATCTCTAATTACATCATACA